>CALMZW010000338.1 GCA_937870605.1 uncultured Synergistaceae bacterium | reverse complement strand
GTGCGCCGTGTGCGCCGCGCCCCGCTAGCGGATGTCGCGGGACGCGGCCTGACGGAATCGCGCGTTCAGGACATCCTGCGGACCGGACGGCCGCGGGATTCGAAGAGTTCGTGAACGTTCTCGAATGGCTCGCCGACCGAGACGAGCGCCTCGACCGACACGGCCCATATCTCGAAGGGAAAGACCGGCGCGATCAGGTCGTCGCCGAACGGAGCGAGAAGGGACAGAACCCGGTCGACCTCGCGCTCGGAGTCGGAGGCGAACACGAGCCAGTTGATATTATCCTGGTCCTGGGAGTCACGGTCGACGAAACCGGGAAGGACCGCACGGCGCAGGAAATCGAGCGCCAGGTGCATGCGTCCGGTCGCGGCCAGAAGCGTCTCGACCGTGACCGTTCCGGGCGCGCGGAAACAGAAATACCGGTCCTTGTCCTTCAGCCCGAGGTCGTCGTTGGGGTGTGGCGGAAAGTGCATATAGTGGTTCACGTCGTATCCGCACAGCATCAGAAGGTCCGTCTCGAGCGCGCCGACGCGGATTCGGGATTGCAGGATCCACTCCCGGACCTCGTCGACTTTGGGAAAACAATCGCGGGCGGCCATTCCCGTGCGCGGAAAGCGTTCGGCGAAGGCGCGGCTCTCTGCGGAGCGGAGCGCGGGCCAGTCCGGCCGGCCGCCGGCGATCGCGACGACGGCCGCGTCCGCAGAATCCGGAATGTACGACAGTCGGGCGCCGGGGTGGAACTCCTTCGTTCCCCATCTCTGGATGAAGCTCCGCCGGAACGCCGATTCGAGGCGTGTCCGGAAGAGCTGCGTCGGCGCGTCGCCCGCAGGGCGTCCCGGCGCGGATTCGAGGAAGCACTCCGAAACCAGGAGACGAAAGGCGTTCTCTCCCTCGGTCGTGAGGTGAAGCACGCCGTTTTCCCCGGCGAGCAACGCGCCGGAAATCAGCGCGTCTATTGTTTCTTCCGCTGCGCCTTCAGTCCGCAGAAGGTCGCGGGTCCAGACGGGGTGCGCCGTATCGAACCGCAGGAGCGTCTCGTCGCGATCCATGGCGACCTCCGTTATTCCAGGCGGTTCTTCAGGTGAACGAGGAAGTCCTGGACGTTCGCGACGATTGGGACGACTTCGAGAGACCCCCGGTCGCGGAGCTTGTTCACGGCGAATTCGGAAACATCCACGGAATAGATGAAGACGGGCCGCACCTGGTCGTCCCGGACCGTGAACGCCGGAGTCATGTTGCCCGAAGCGATCGTGTGAAGCTGCGTGGCGAGCGCGACGACGGTCGTCGCGTGGCGCAGGTGCGAGCGCATCGCGTCCTGCGCTTCGTATGCGTTGCCGTAGACTCCGGGCAGGGGGCCGTCGTCGCGGATGGAGCCGGCGAGCACGATAGGGACATTCTTCCGGAGAGCCGACCGGATGACGCCCGAAGAAAGATCCCACTCCTCCACGAGCTTTTCGAGGGAGCCGGCGCGGCGCGCCCTGTTGATCACCTCGAGATGGTGGTAGTGTCCTCCCCGGACCTGCTCCTGCGTGTAGATATCCTGTCCGAGAGCCGTTCCGAGCATCGCGCCTTCGAGGTCATGCGTGGCGAGCGCGTTGCCCGCGAGAAGGGCGTTGACATAGCCCCGATCGATCAGGGCGGACATGGCCTCGCGCGAGTCGTAATCGAAAACGACCGCCGGGCCGAGAACCCAGACGATGGAGCCGTGATCCCGTTCGAACCGGAGCAGTTCGTACAGGTTGTCGTAATCTCTGGAATATGCGGTTTCCCGCGTCCGTCCGGTCCGGAAGCTGAAAATTTCCTCATCGCCCTCGCCGCAGCCGAATCCGGAGCAATGGACGAAAACGCCTTCGCTCCCGTCCTCGGAACGCCCAAGGACCACACGGTCTCCCTTGTGAAGATTCCGGAACTCCACGACATCCGGACGCCCGGAATCACGAATGACGGGAACGCAGTCCATCCGGCTTTCCGTGGCGAGCACCCATTTCCCCGAGATCCGGAAATACTCCGGGTAGATGGAAAAAGCATGGAATCCCTCAGGCGCCACGCCTTCCAGTTCTACGACGGCCGTCCGGACGTCGGGAACGGACCGAAACGCCTCTTTCGAGAAGTCCGGAGCATTGTACGTTGGAAGCTCGAAACTCATAAAATCCCCTCCGATATTGCGGCTGCAACGCCGCGTACCGCATCCCGGATATTATACACTGTTCCGACATCTCGCCGTTTCAATCGACAAAAAAGCATTTGCCGCGGGAAATGAAACATAGTACAATGTCACTGTGTTGGAGAAACTACTTTTTAGGAGGGGATAGGCGTTGAAAAAGTTCCTGCGTTGCGGATTGGTTGCGGTGCTGCTTCTGGTTTCCTGTGGGGCGGTTTTTGCGGCGGATACCCTGAAAATCGGCTATCTTGCGGCGTTGACCGGTGACTGGGCCGCCTACGGACAGACGGAGGAAAAAGCGGCGAGGCTTGCGGTCGACGAGATCAACGCGAAGGGCGGCGTTCTCGGAAAGAACCTCGAACTCGTGGTGTACGACTTTCGGACGCGTGCCGAAGACGCGGTCAACGCGGTGCGCCGGATGATCGAACAGGATCAGGTTCTCGCTATTGTCGGCGCGAACGGGAGCGGAATCAACATCGCCACGGCTCCGGTCGTCAATCGTCTCGGAGTGTCGCAGCTCGGCACCGTTTCGACGAACCCTCTGGTCACAGTGGACGAGAAGGGAGCGGTCCGCCCGTTCTCCTTCCGTATCTGCTTCACCGATCCGTATCAGGGAAAGCTCATCGCCTATTTCTCGGCAAAGGAGATCAAAAAACTCAACGCGGCGATCCTGTATGACGTCGGAAACGATTATTCCCAGGGGCTTCGCGAGTTCTTCATGAAGAGCTTCGGCGAGTACGGCGGCAAAGTCGTCGCCGATCTGGGCTTCCGCGGCGGCCAGGATGTCGATTTCCGGGCGCAGCTCACCGAGATCCGCGACAAGAAGGCCGACGTCCTCGTGCTCCCGAACATGGGCAAGGAAATGGCGCTTATCATGAAGCAGGCACGCGAACTCGGGATGAACGACATCGTCTTCGTCGGCGGCGACGGCTACGGCGAGTTCATGTGGGAAATCGCGGGAAAGGCGATGGAAGGGTCCTACTGGATCAACCACGTCGCGCCGGAAGATCCCGCGATGCAGCCCTTCTTCAAGGCATACAAGGCGAAGTGGAATGACGACTGCAAGGAGTTCGTCAACGGCGTTCTCGGCTACGATTCCATCTACCTGGTCGCGGACGCGATCGCGCGCGCGGGCAAAGCGGACCCCAAGGCCATAGCGGATGCGCTGGCGGTCACGAAGGATCTGAAGCTCCATCACGCCACGATCACCATGGACCCGAAAACCCACAATCCGCTCGACAAGGATGGCGTCGTCCTGATCGCAAAAGACGGAAAGGGACAGTTCTTCAAGAAGATCAAGCCGTAACGGTCATCTCCGAATAACGCGGGGCCGTCTCCTTCAACGTGGAGGCGGCCCTTTTTCGTGCGCCCCGAAAAGACCATCCTGCGGAATCTTCGTTTATGTAGTATCATTTACACGGTTGCAGCGGACCGCTCGTTGCAACCGCTGCGATGGCAGCATGGCGCCTTGCTAAAGCGATGCGTCGTACCCGGAGTCAGGAAACAGGAACAAAATCAGGATAGGGGGGTAATACGTATGGGTGGTTTCAGCAGTATGCGTAAGGGCGCGATCCTCTTGTGTCTTCTGTTCCTCATGGCGGTTCCTGCATTCGCCGGCGACACGATCAAGGTCGGCGAAATCGCGACGGTGACGGGCGACTTCGCGGCGTACGGCGTAGCGGAAGTCGAGTCGATCAAGATTGCGGTCGCCGAAATCAACGCAAAGGGCGGAATCCTCGGCAAGAAGATCGAACTCGTCATGTACGACTGCCGCACGCGGCAGGAAGACATGGTCAACGCGGCCCGGCGCCTCGTCGAACAGGACAAGGTCTGCGCGGTCATCGGACCCAGCGGCAGCGGACTCTGCATCGCCGCGGCGTCCGTCTTCAACCGGGGCGGCGTCTCCCACATCGGCACGCTCCCCACGAACCCGCTCGTAACGGTCGATGAGAAGGGCAAAGTTCGTCCGTACAATTTCCGCATCTGCTTCCTCGATCCCTATCAGGGAAAGATGATCGCCAACTTCGCGGCGCTGACGCTGAAGCGGAAGAACGCGGCGATTCTCTACGACGTTTCCAGCGATTATTCCCAGGGACTTCGCGAGTTCTTCATCAAGTCGTTCAAGGAGTACGGCGGAGCCATCGTCGCGGATGAAGGACACCGCGGCGAGGACGTCGACTTCCGGGCGCAGCTCACCGTCATCAAGCAGAAGAACCCCGATGTGCTCGTCATCCCGACGATGGGCAAGTGCCTCCCGCTCGCGGTGAAGCAGGCCCGCGAACTCGGACTGAACGTCGAGATCATCGGCGGCGACGGCTACGGCGACTTCATGTGGGAAATCGCGGGCGACGCCATGAAGGATACCTACTGGGTGAGCCACGTCGACAAGGCCGACCCCGCATTGCAGGGCTTCTTCAAGAAGTACGAGGAACAGACGAAGACCGAATGCATGGAGTTCATGAACGCGGTTATGGCGTATGACTGCGTCTACTGGCTCAAGGACGCCATCGAGCGCGCCGGAAGCGACGATCCCGCAAAGATCCGCGAGGCGCTCGAGAAGACGAAGGATCTGAAGCTGATGCACGCAACGCTGACGATGGACGAGTTCCACAACCCCAAGGACAAGGACGGCATCATCCTTGTCTCCGACATCAAGGCGAAGAAGGCCGTATTCTTCAAGAAGATCAAGCCCGGAGACAAATAAGCCCCGTGACGACGCGGAAAAACAGCCCCTCAGGCTGATTCCGCAGCGTACGGTTTATTCGTGACGAAAAGAGGCCGCCCCGCTCACGGGCGGCCTCTTTTTTCTTTCACCGGGGGAAGTCGCCGGAGACACGTTTCGGCAGGAAGCCATCCACAGCATTGACAAGGGGGACGTCTGTCATTAGGATATCAGATATCGGATACTATATCGGATCGGACGCCGCACTCGAAGGGGTTTCCGGCGACCGACAGACGTCTCGGAGGTGGGTGTTTTGAGAAAGTCGGTTTTGTTCCTCGCGATGCTGTGTCTCTGTGTCGTTTCGGGCGCGTGGGCGGAAGAGACCATCAAGGTCGGGTATCTCGCCGGAATCACCGGAGATTTCGCTGCGTACGGCCAGCCCGAAGTCAATGCGGTCAAGCTTGCGGCGGAAGAGATCAATGCGAAGGGCGGCGTTCTGGGCAAGAAGCTCGAAATCGTCATCTACGATTACAAGTCGCGGCCCGAAGACGCCGTGAACGCGGTCCGGCGGCTCATCGACCATGACAAGGTCGTTGCGATCCTCGGCTCCGCGTCCAGCGGCGCGAACATCGCCACGGCCCCGCTCGTGAACCGCGCGGGTATTCCCCAGATCGGCACGCTGTCCACGAATCCGCTCGTGACGGTGGACGAAAAGGGCAAGGTCCGTCCGTTCATGTTCCGGATCTGCTTCATCGATCCCTACCAGGGACGTCTGATCGGCTATTTCGCCGCGAAGGAACTGAAGAAAAAGAAGGCTGCGATTCTCTATGACGTTGGGAGCGACTACTCCCAGGGACTGCGCGAATACTTCACGAAGAGCTTCACGGAGTACGGCGGAACGATCGTAGCCGACTACGGCTTCCGCGGCGGCCAGGATATGGATTTCCGGGCCCAGCTGACGCAGATCAAGGCGACCGACGCCGAGATCCTCGTTCTTCCGAATATCGGCAAGGATCTCGCGTTGCCGATCAAGCAGGCGAGCGAACTCGGGATGAAGGATATCATCTACGTCGGCGGCGACGGCTACGGCGAATTCATGGTCGAGATCGCGGGCAAGGCGCTCGACGGTTCGTACTGGATGTACCACCTGGCGCGGCAGGACCCGGCGATGAAGCCCTTCTTCGATTCGTACAAGGCGAAGTACAACGACGACTGCCAGGAGTTCGCCATTGCGGTGCTCGCGTATGACAGTCTGTACTGGCTCGCCGATTCGATCACCAGGGCGGGGACGGCGGAACCGAAAGCGATCCGGGACGCCCTCGAAGCGACAAAGGAACTGAAACTGCATCACGCGACGCTGACCATGGACCCGAAGACGCACAACCCGCTCGACAAGGATGCCGTGGTGCTGACGGTTCAGGACGGAAAGAGCGTCTTCTTCAAGAAAATTCGGCCACAATAAAAACCGGAATTCATAACTTCGTCACGAACGAATTAGTGATACAATCACCCCGGTCGGGTGCATCCATACCGAGCGGCGGACCGCTCGGTCCGTCGCTCTTTTTGTTTTCATTCCCGTCATTCGTTCCTACGCTGAAGCCAAAAGGCTGTTTGTGTCGTCTGTAAGCCGAAACACGTTCGGGGGAGCTGTCAGGACTTTTTTTTCCCGCATCGGCAGATGCGTCATGATGTTCCATACATACAATTATGAAAGAGGTGAGCCACGGGTTGGAAACTTTTCTGCAACAGGTCATCAACGGATTGTCTCTGGGTTCTGTCTATGCATTGATCGCGGTAGGATACAGCCTGGTCTATTCGGTGCTTCTCTTTTCCAACTTCGCCCACGGCGGTTTTCTGGTGGTCGGCGGGTACGCGTGCTATGCGGCGCTGAAGGTCCTTGGAGCGAACATCTGGGTCGCCAGCGCGATGTCGCTCGTCGGCGCCGGGATCGTCGCTGTCGTCACGGAACGCCTCGCGTACAAACCCATTCGCGAGCGGACCAACGTAACGCTCTATCTTCTCATCGCATCCATGGGCATGAGCATCGTCATTGAAAATCTCTTCGTCATCTTCGTCGGAGGTCGCTTCCGGGCGCTTCCTCCGGTCATCCCGACGAGTCCCGTGAGTCTCTTCGGCCTTGCTACAACGAGCGCGTTCGACCTCCTTTCCCTTGTCGCGTCCGTCGTTTTCCTCGGAGCGCTGCAAATCTTCCTTCTCCGCACAAAATGGGGACTGGCCATCCGCGCGGCCGCCTATGACCTGCGTACGGCCGGGCTCATGGGCGTCAACGTGAACCTTCTCGTCTCGATCGTCTTCTTCGTCGCGGGGGCGCTCGCCGCCGTCGGGGGCATTTTCCTGTCGGTGCGGTACACGCTCTACCCGCAGCTTGGAGGCATTACGATCAAGGCATTTGTCGCGGCGGTCATCGGCGGACTGGGATCCCTTCCGGGAGCCGTCGTGGGGAGCATCATCCTCGGGCTCGCGGAAATGCTGACAGCCGGGTTCATTTCGAGCCAGCTCCGGGATCTCGTGGTTTTTTCGCTGCTGGTCGTCACGCTGCTCGTGAAGCCCTCGGGGCTTTTCGGCAAGAACGTCAGCGAAAAGGTGTAGGAGGCTCCCATGTCCGGGTATACTGAAGGAATCATCATCCTCCTGTGCATCAACGCGATCGCCGGGATGGGCGTTTCGCTCCTGACGGGCTTCGCCGGCGTCTTTTCGCTCGGCCACGCGGCCTATATGGCGCTCGGAGCGTACACGACCGCGATTCTCACGGTGCAGTATTCCATGCACTGGCTCCCCGCCATCGTCGCGGGGGGGATAGTCGCCATGATCGTCGCGTATTTCATCGGCGTTCCGACGCTTCGGCTCATGGGCGACTATTTCGCCATCGCGTCCCTCGGACTCGGCGAAGCGATCCGTCTGATCCTCGAGAACTGGCAATCCGTCACGCGCGGAGCGCGCGGCTACCCGGGAATCGATCCGTACACCACCCTTCCGGTGGCGGTCGGCGCGTTCCTGATCCTGCTGATTCTCATGTTCAATTTTATCAACAGTCGCTACGGGCGGGCCTGCAAGGCGTGCCGGGACGACTATATCGCGGCGTCGCTGCTCGGCTTCAATACAGCGAACATCCGGATCCTGGCGCTCGTGCTCTCCGCGTTCTACTGCGGCGTGGCCGGGGCGTTGCTCGGCGGGTTCCTCTCGTTCATCCAGCCGGTCATGTTCGATATGATGAAATCGACGGAGCTGACGGCCGTCGTCGTGTTCGGGGGACTCGGATCCATGAGCGGAACGCTGCTCGGCACGCTCGTCATCACGCTCGTGACGGAACTCTTCCGCCCGATCTCCCAGTACCGTATGCTCATCTACGGGGCCGTGCTCGTCATCATCATGGTCATCCGCCCGGAGGGCATTCTCGGAAACCGCGAGCTTCCGTCCTTCTTCCGGCGGTTCCTGCGGAGGGATTCCTGATGGCTGCGATTATCGAACTCACCAACATAACGAAAACCTTCGGAGGCGTCCGCGCCGTCGACGCAATCTCGTTTTCCGTGGAGCGGGGGGAGCTGGCGGGACTCATCGGACCCAACGGAGCCGGAAAGACCACGGTCTTCAACCTGATCACCGGAGTCTACGACCCCGATCAGGGAAGCATCGTCTTCGACGGGGAGGACATCACTCCGCTCAAGACGTACCAGGTCATTCGCAAGGGGATCGCCCGCACGTTCCAGAACCTGCGGCTCTTCCAGCGTTCAACGGTCCTTGAGAACGTCATGACCGCGGCGCAGAACGGATTGCCGTACTCCTTCTGGGAGGGCGTCACGCACCTTGGGAGATGGCGGGGCGTCGAGCGCAAAATCAGGGACAAGAGCATGGATCTTCTCGCGCGGGTCGGTCTCGCGGACCGGGCGCTTCAGGAAGCCGGGACGCTTCCCTACGGCTATCAGCGGCGGCTCGAGATCGCACGGGCGCTTTCGCTCGATCCGAAGCTCCTGCTGCTCGACGAACCGGCCGCCGGAATGAACCCTGAGGAGGTCTACGCGCTGAACGACCTCATCACCGCGATCCACAGGGATTTCGGCCTGTCGATCATCGTTATCGAACACCACATGGACCTCGTGATGGAAATCTGCCCGCACATCGTCTGCATGAACTTCGGCGCGAAAATCGCGGAAGGCGGTCCGGAGGCCATCCAGCGGCATCCGGAAGTTTTGAAGGCGTATCTCGGGGATGAGGAGGAAACGGCATGACGGAAGAACGCACACCGCTCCTCGAGGTGACGGATCTGAAGGTGAACTATGGAGCGATCGCGGCGCTCCGGGGAGTTTCCCTGAAAGTCTACGAGGGGGAAATCGTCTGCGTCATCGGCTCCAACGGAGCGGGAAAATCGACGCTCATGAACGCGATCATCGGACAGGTCGGCCGCGAATCCGGCGATATCCACATTCAGGGCGCCCCGCTGGCGAAGCGCAACTACCAGGTCGTCCGGCAGGGGATTTCGCTCGTTCCCGAAGGACGGCGGATCTTCGCGCCGCTTACGGTCGTGGAGAATCTCACAATGGGAGCGTTTCCGCGAACCGACCGGTCGAAGATCGGCGACGATCTCGAATGGGTGTACACCCTGTTCCCGCGGCTCAAGGAACGGTGCGGACAGTACGCCGGAACGCTTTCGGGCGGAGAGCAGCAGATGCTTGCGATCGCCCGGGCGCTGATGTCCCGTCCCAAGCTGCTGCTTCTTGACGAGCCTTCCCTCGGTCTTGCGCCGATCATCATCAAGGATATCTTCAAGGAGTTGCGGCGGATCAACGAGGAAAACGTCACGATCCTCATCGTCGAACAGAACGCGCGCCAGGCGCTGCTGCTTTCCCATCGCGGGTACGTGCTCCAGACGGGGCGCGTGGTGCTCGAAGGCGACTCGAAAGACCTCCTCGTGAATCCCGAGGTCACGGCCGCGTATCTTGGGACTGGGGCGACGCGATCGGCGAAAGCCGAAAAGAAATCGTAACGGGGCATACGGATCCCATACGCGCGAGGGGCGGCTTTCAAGCCGCCCCTCGCGTTTGTATTGCAGTGTTCATTCGGGAACGACGCTCAGAGGAGGTCCGTCGTATCCTTCCCCCGGAGTTTCGCCTTGATCAGCGCGTCCGTCACGCGTCCCATCACCGTTTCCACCGTATCGTCCCCGAGAATCTGCGTGACGCCGACGCTCGAACGCAGGTTGCACGCCGCGGGCACTTCATGTTCGGCGATCAGCGTCTTGAGTTTTTCGGCAAGCTGAAGCGCGTGTTCGCCGTCAACGGGAGCGAGAATGGCGAAGCTGTCGCCGTCCCATCGTGCGAGTGAATCGGACGTCCGGATATATCCGCCGATGATGCGCGCGACCAGTTTGAGAAGGCTGTCGCCGGCGGCGTAGCCGTACTTTCTGTTGATCCTTTCGAACCCGTCAAGATCGAGAAGCAGGACGGAGACGAGCGAATCGTAGCGATGCACCTTCAAGACCTCTCGGCCCAGGATGTCCTCGAAATACTGCCGGTTCATCGCGCCCGTCAGGCGGTCGGTCGTCGCAGTCTTGAAGAGGTCTTCCTGAATGCCTCCGATCTGTTCGTGGAGCTTCCGGTGCTGCTCTTCGAGCGTTTCCAGTTCGAAGATCCGCTTGCGAAGCGTTTCCAGCTCTTTCAGAAGCTCTTCGCTTGTCTTGCCTGCATCCGTCATGGAAGAATTCCTCCTAATATGCCTCCGCGGAAACGGTGTTTGCGGAGATTCCCTGAATCCGGATCTGAAGCCCGGTCCGGGAGAGAAGTCCCGCGAAGGTTTTCGGCGAGTCCTGGCTCTTGAGTTCGATTGTTGCGGTCCCGCCTTCGTACGCCATCATTCGCGCTTCGGAGACCCGGGACGTATGCTGCACGGCGGCGAGGATCTCGTTCGCCTGCGAGAAGGATGAAATTCCCGTCACGACCAGCGTGATGGCGCCGGCAGGACCGACCGGGCCCGAATCCGGACCGACGCCGCCGGCGCTCCCTTCGCCGCGGATGATATTTTGCGCCATGATCTGCGCCGCGGCGGCCAGCGCCTTTTCGCGGGCCTCGTCGGCCGTGTAGCCGACTTCCTTGGCCATGACCGTATCGGAGAAGATGTACTTCCCGTTCGCCGTCGAATAGGCTTGAACCGAAATGTTCGCCGTCGCGGTGTAGAGCTGGAATTCGTTCAGCCTCGGCTCGTGCATGGATGCCTGACCGCGCAGAAGGATCTTCACGTTGTAGGATTTTCCGAGCCGCATGATCGCCTCGGCGTTGCCCTGAAGCGCCAGCGCGGCTGCCTTGCTCCGCTTGATCTTTTCGAGCTGGGCTTCGTTGACGACGGGGTATCCGCCCGCAAGAAGCTCCCGTTTCACGATGGACTCCGCGGCGCCGATGCCCTTTCCCGGATTGTAGAGGTCGCGGGTCGTCTCGAAGATGACCACCGCGATCGTCTTGCCGGACGGAATCGCCGCGGCATGAAGCATTCCGGTCGCCGCAAAGAGGAAGAACCCTGTCAGAAAGCACAGGAAGGCGCGTTGCATCCGTGTGTTCATGATTCGTCTCCTCCCTTCGAGAGTGCCGCTACTTTCCGAGTTGCAGCTTGTCGGGTTTGCCGAAATACGGCTCCACCTTGTCTCCTCTGCGGACGCGGTCTCCCCGGACGATTTCGCAGACGGAGTACTTCGGTTTCGCTTCGCGGATGACGAGCAGGGCCGTATAGACCTTCTCGACGTCGAGAATTTCCCCCTTGAGCCCCTTGACGACGTCTCCCTCACGGTACACGGCGTAGAACTGTCCGGGTTTCGCGCCGCCGTTCGTCTCGCCGACATCGATGAGGATCCGCGCGCCGGCCTCGATGACGTTGTTCGTCGCCGATCCCGCGCCGCTTGCCGCAGCTATGCCGCGGAGCTTCTGAACGACATTCTGGACGGCCTTGTACGTCGCCGCGCCCAGAATGCCCCCGGTCTTGCCGGTTCCGAAGGCCGCCCAGTTATACGCGACGCCCCCCATGCTCTGGTTGGCCGCGCCCCGTTCGCGCAGAACCATCGTGACTTCGCCGGTCTGTGCGTTGATCACGCGGACGTCGAGCGTCACGTGCGCCGTATGCGACCCGACGGCGACGCCTCCGAAGGGAAGAGGAACCACGCCCCCGCTGGTCTCGGATTTGTACTCCGTTATCGAGCCCGTCATCAGGGAGTCCGCTCCGAGGAGGCGTCCGACCTGGACCGCAGTATTCGTGTCGACCAGTCCGGAGGCGCCGAGCGAGTGTTCGCGGCCGATCGCGTCGAGCCGGGAACGTTCGACCACGGTGAAGAGCCCCGTGTTGAAGAGTTCCGTGGTCATCATATCCGTAATCGCCGCCGCAGGGGCGCCCGACCCCGCGTTATCCTGGAACTGGAGAATGGCGATTCGCATCTTCGCGTCCGCCGGCGCAGCGAGGAACAGAAATGCAGCACAAAGAGCGGAAAGCATTCCGAAGGAGCCGAAACGTACGGAACGAGTCTTCATTCTTGTGACACCTCCTCAACGGATCGCCCCCCTCCGGGGGGGCATCGTGATTGACACTACTTTATCGGTTCGCCCGAGCTTTTTCAATGAAATTCTGTCGATTTTCGGGCGGGATTGCGTCGTCGGCTCCCGGTTCAGGAAAGACCGTTCACAAGAAAACGCTATACTTGACAAATTTAGTAGGAAATAGTATCGTACATGCGTTCATGGAGAGGAGGCGATGCGATGAAACTCTCCACAAAAACGCGGTACGGGCTTCGTGCGTTGATCGAACTCTGCTCCGGATACGACGGGGAATCGGCCGTTTCGATCGGGGATATCGCCCGGAAACAGGGACTTTCGGAAACGTACCTCGAGCAGCTCTTTCAGAAGCTCCGGAAATCCGGACTCGTAAAAAGCGTCCGCGGGGCGCAGGGGGGGTACATGCTCAGCAGGCCGCCGGAAGAAATTTCCGCAGCGTCCATCGTCGAATCGCTTGAAGGAAACATCGTGTTTTCGGAATGTCTCGAAGGCGCCGGTTGCGACAAAAGCTCCAGATGCCCGACGAGGCGCCTTTGGTCGAAGGTCAAGACGAGCATCGATTCGATCCTTGAGGAAACGACGCTGAAGGATCTTGCGGAAGATCAGGCGCTGGAGCGGTTTCAAGGGGGCCCCTGTACGGGTGGGGCATGCGAGAAGCTTTCGGAAGGGAAGGATGCTCCATGACGAAAAACGTGTACCTCGATTTCGCGGCGACGACCTTTACGCACCCGCAGATTGTGGAGGCGATGCTGCCGTATTTTACCGAATCCTTCGGAAATCCGTCCTCGATCTATTCCTTTTCCGACAGGAACCGCGCCGCCATACAGAAAGCCAGGGAGCAGGCCGCAGCAGTTCTCAACTGCGCTCCGGCCGAAATATTCTTCACGAGCAGCGGCACCGAGGCGGACAACTGGGCGCTCCAGGGCGTCGCATGGTCTCACGAGAACAAGGGCAGGCGCATCATCACCACGAAGATCGAACATCATGCGGTGCTGCACACGGGACAGTTCCTTGCGGAACGGGGATTCGACGTCGTCTATCTCGACGTGGACGCCGAAGGAAAAATCAGCCTCGATCAGCTCAAAAAGGCGATGACGAAGGAAACGATCCTCGTCTCCGTCATGTTCGCCAACAACGAGATCGGGACGATCCAGCCCATCGCCGAAATCGGCGAACTGTGCCGGGAGCGCGGCGTGATCTTCCACACGGACGCCGTACAGGCGGCCGCCCACGTTCCCATCGACGTTCAGGCCATGAAGATCGACATGCTCTCGATGTCGGCGCACAAGTTCTACGGGCCAAAAGGCGTCGGCGTGCTCTACATCCGCAAGGGGACGAAGGTCGGCAACTTCATGCACGGAGGCGCCCAGGAAAAGGGCAGACGCGCATCGACGGAGAACGTCGCCGGAATCGTCGGACTCGGCGCGGCGATCGAACGGACCGCGTCGCACATGAACGAAGAGGGGAAACGTGTCGCGGCGCTCCGGGACCGGCTGATCGCGGGCGTGATGACACGCATCCCCCACGCGAAACTGAACGGCGCTCCCGGCTCGGGCAGGCTTCCGAACAACGCGAACTTCAGCCTGATCGGTCTTGAGGGCGAAACGATGCTCATGGACCTCAACGCGGCCGGGATTTCAGCGTCCACGGGCAGCGCCTGTTCGTCCGGATCGCTCGACCCGTCGCACGTTTTGATGGCGATCGGCCTGTCGCACGAACTTGCGCACGGATCGCTGCGCCTGACGCTTGGGGAGACCACGACGCAGGAGGATATCGACTACGTCCTCGATACCCTCGCGAAGTCCGTCGCCCGGCGCAGGGAGATGTCCCCGCTCTGGGAAGACTACCTCGCGGGTTTGAAGAAAGCATAAAGGAGAGTTGGAAACCATGTATAGCCAGACGGTTATGGAGCACTTCACGAACCCCAGGAACGTCGGAGAGATTCCCGACGCGGACGGCGTCGGTCAGGTCGGAAACCCCAAATGCGGGGATATCATGAAAATATTCATCCGGGTGACCGATAACGTCATTACGGATATCAAGTTCAAGACATTCGGCTGCGCGTCGGCCATCGCGTCGTCGAGCATGGCGACCGAGCTTGTGCTCGGCAAGACGCTCGAGGAGGCCTGGAAGCTCACGAATACGGCAGTCGCCGAGGCGCTCGACGGTCTGCCCCCGATCAAGATGCACTGTTCGGTGCTCGCCGAGGAGTGCATCCACGCCGCCATAAACGACTACCGGCGCAAGCAGGGGTTTGAGCCGTGGGCTGAAAAAACGCACGACGAACTCGTCGACGAACACAGCCATCACCACCACTGAGCGGAGAATGGCGACGTCGCCCGAAAACGAGCGGGTCCGATGCCCCTGGCCGGGCACGGACCCGCTTTACGTGCGCTATCATGATGAGGAGTGGGGCGTTCCGGTCCATGACGACCGGAAGCTCTTCGAGTTCCTGACGCTTGAGGGCGCGCAGGCGGGCCTGAGCTGGATCACGATCCTTCGCAAACGCGCCGCATACGCGCAGGCGTTTGAAAACTTCGACGCCGGTCGCGTGGCGTCGTACGGCGATGCGGACGTCGAGCGGCTCCTCGGCGACCCCGGCATCGTCCGCAACCGCGCGAAGATCCGCTCCGCGATCGGAAACGCGCGCGCGTTCCTCCGCGTCCGGGAGGAATTCGGTTCGTTCGACGCCTATATGTGGCGCTTCGTCGACGGCGAACCGGTCGTCAACGCGTGGACGGACCTCTCGCAGCTGCCGGCCTCCACGCCTCTCTCGGAAGCGATGAGCAAGGACCTGAAAAAACGCGGATTCTCGTTCATCGGGCCGACCGTGTGTTACGCGCACATGCAGGCGGTCGGAATGGTCAACGATCACCTCGTGACGTGCTTCCGTTACACCGAACTTACGAAACGGCCTTGCGCCCCTTCCCGAAGCGTTCGTACTCCCGAAGGTCGATGATCTCCTTCAGCGCCTGCGCGACACGCCAGACGTCTTCGAAGGTCGAGTAGAGCGCGACCGGCGCGATGCGGATCACACGCTCGGGCCGGAAATCCGGAACGACGCCGCGCGCCTTCAGCGCCTCGCAGATTCGCAACGCTTCCCTCGGGTGCTCGACGGCGACGTGTCCCCCGCGACGCGCTTCGTCGCGGGGCGTCGCGTACGAATAGTCGTAGGGGGAGCGCGAAAGGGTCTCGTCGATGAGATCCATGAAGTACGTCGTGAGTTCGAGCGATTTTCGGCGGATCGAATCGATTCCGGCCTCGTCGAACATCCGGAGCGACCCCTCTACGGCCGCGGCCGACATCATGTGCGGCGTCCCGAGCTGCCACGCGCCCGCCGTGGGCTGCGGGTCGAATTCGAGCGCCATGTCGAACTGGCGCTCCTTGCGGAAGCCGAACCATCCCGCGAGCCCCGGGGCGGTTCCGAAATGCCGTTCATTCACGTAAAGGAACGCGGGAGCCCCCGGGCCGCCGTTCAGGTGCTTGTACGAGCAGAAGAAGGCGAAATCCGTTCCCCATGCGTCGAAACGGTGCGGAACGGAGCCGACGGAATGGCTGCAATCGAACCCGACCGGAATGCCTCGGTCGTGCGCCGCGCGCGTGAGACGCTCCATGTCGAGGAGCTGGCCGCTGCGGTAGAGGACCGACGGAAGCAGAACGAGCGCAACGGAATCGTCCATCAGGCGGATGATCTCGTCCTCGTCGAGCGTATGGCCGTCGGAGCTTCGCGCGAGAATCAGGTTCTCCTTCGTATTTCCGCCCCGGAGCGCAATCTGGCTCGACAGGGCGTACAGATCGGACGGAAAATTGAGCTCGTCCGCGAGAATCTTCTTCCGGGTTCCTTCCGGCCGGTAGAATGTCGCCACGAGAACATGCATATTCGCCGTCGTCGAGGCCGCGAGGACGACCTCCTCGGCTTTCGCGCCGATAAGCGGGGCCATCAACTTCCCCGCATGCTCCGGAAAGGTGAACCACGACGGCTTCGCGTCGAGCCATCCGTGAATTCCGAGCGTCTTCCACTCTTCGAGCACCCGGAGAATGCACGCCTCGGCATCCCGGGACGCCAATCCGAGTGAATTCCCATCCATGTAGACGCACCCTTCGGGAATGTAAAACCGTTCCCTGAAACGCCGCAGCGGATCGTCGCGATCCTTGCGTATCGCCCATTCGCGTGTCGTGTCCATCGCCTCATCCGGCTCCTTTCATGGAAAAAACATATTTAATAGTATACATCATGAAAATAGCCGCGGAAAGCGATCGCCTTCGGAGTTGTCCTGCGATCATCAATAAACTTTGACAGTTTGGGAATGCCGCGCTTGACGGAAGCTTTTCGCTTGGCGTACGATGAGAACGGAATTTATACCCGGAGTTATCCTCCGTATCATTGGTTCTCCACACTTCCGCAACGCACGGACTGCGTGTGATTCGGAAAGGAGGGAAGCGTGCCAGGTCCGGTTCTTTCGATGTTCACCCGGTCTTTGCATTACGGAGAGAACGCTTCATCCTGTTCTTTTTTGGCTGCACCATTCAGATGGAACCGAACGATACCGCCAGTTCACCTGAAGGAGGAGAAAATACGAATGCCGATGAATTTGAATTCGATGCAAGATAAGCTGCAAAGTATGAAGCAGAATGTGAATGGTAATATGAAAAAGATGACGCAATCGATTCACGAGCACACGAAACAGCTGTCCGAGATGAAACAGACGAAACAGGTGGTCGAGATGATGCAAACGAGACAGTTCGCAGCCGAATTTCTCGGGACGTTCTGGCTGGTTCTCGGCGGGTGCGGCAGTGCGGTGCTCGCCGCCGCCTTCCCGAACGTAGGGATCGGATTGCTCGGCGTCTCGCTTGCGTTTGGGCTTACGGTGGTGACGATGGCGTATGCAATCGGCCCGATTTCCGGCTGTCATCTCAATCCGGCGGTCTCGATCGGCTTGTGGGCGGGCGGAAGGTTCCCTGCGGAGAATCTCGTCACGTATATCGCCGCGCAGGTTCTCGGCGCCATCCTTGCTGGCGGCGTGCTCTATGTGATCGCGAACGGCGCGGCCGGGTTCGAAGCGTCGAAGGGATTTGCGGCGAACGGCTATGGCGCCCATTCCCCCGGAGGGTATTCCATGTTTGCGGCGCTTGTCACCGAGGTCGTCATGACGATGTTCTTCCTTTTCATCATCCTCGGCGCAACCGACAAACGGGCCCCCGCAGGCTTTGCGCCGCTTGCCATCGGTCTTGCGCTGACGCTGATCCACCTCATCAGCATTCCGGTGACCAATACGTCCGTCAACCCCGCACGAAGCACGGGCGTTGCGCTCTTCGCCGGCGGATGGGCGATCGGCCAGCTCTGGCTCTTCTGGGTTGCGCCGGTCCTCGGCGCGATCCTGGGCGCGATGGCGTATCGCGGCGTGACGAAAAGCTGAAGACCGGCTTTTTCGTGTCCACCGCTTCGTCCGGCCTCCTTCATGATGCGGCTCCCGAAAAGAAAGGCGCATCGTGAAAGGGGGCCGGAGAAGCGCGGAACGCGGTCACCGGAGAACCCGGATTCCGGTTATCTGTGACCCTCGAACGGGCCGCGCCACTGCGTATCCAGCGGATTGGAAACGTCCGGCGTATCGACGCGGCGGAAACAGGTGACTCCCTCGAACGGACCCCGCCAGGAACCCGAGAAAAGATCCTCCAGATGCCGGTCGTCGCGACGGTAATACGAATACATATTCGCAAGGCTTTCGAATTCTTTCTGTCCCATAATGTCACATCTCCCTTTTTCTATAAAAGCGAATGAAATAACGTCTGCGATTCGTTTTTCGTACCTCTTCGGCGCGTATGCACTGCTTCCGGACGTTCCTGCGTTTCGCGAACCACCCCCTTCTCATAAAAAAAGAGCCGGGACCGCTTTTGGCGGTCCCGGCTCTCGATTTCAGGTATACGGCTTAGGCGCCGGACCCGAAAACGAGGGGACCGCCGTGGCCGATAATAACGAGGACGAGGAGAAGCTGTGCGTTGAGCGTTAGATTCGAGACTCTCATTATGATCCCCTCCCTCTGTCTAAAAATTTAAAATACGGCGCTTTCCGCATATTGCGTAGCATAATAAACCCGTTTTCGTCACGTGTCAAGCGCGATTTTTTGTCATTGTGGTCGGACAGCGATACTGTCATCCCCGAAGCGGGACAGGGAAAATGTCATCCCATGAACGGGTCCCATGGAGCGAAATCCGCATGGAATGCGGGCTAATCTTGTGATAGCTTTATCGCGAAAGCAGCGCTTCTTTGTCATTTCGGACGGGAGGGGATGATTCAATGGGCTTTACGGACATCATCGGGCCGGTCATGATCGGCCCGTCGTCGAGTCATACGGCCGGGGCCGCCCGGCTTGCGCGCCTGGCGTCGGCCTGCTGGGGGAGAGAACCGCTGAAAGAGGTGGTCGTCTTCCTGCGCGGCAGCTTCGCCTTCACGAGCAAGGGGCACGGGACCGACAAGGCCATCGTCGCCGGACTCTTGGGGATGCTGCCGGACGATCCGGGAATCCGCAACGCGCCGGATATCGCCCGGGAGCGGAACTTCTCGTACCGCTTCGACCGCGACGAGATCGAAGGCGTCCATCCGAATTCGGCGCGTTTCCGCTTCACCGGACTCGACGGGCGATCCCTGGAGGTCGTCGGCGCGTCCATCGGCGGAGGCGCGGTCGAGCTTCAGGAGATCGACGGTTTCAAGGTCCAGATCTCCGGCGAGCTTCCCACGCTCGTCACCTTTCACCGGGACACGCACGGCGTTGTCGCCGCCGTTGCGGCGCTCATGGCGAGCCGAAAGATCAATATCGCGTCCATGACGTTGCACCGCAAGACGCGAGGCGGTTTTGCGTCTCTCGTCGCGGAGATGGATCTTTCCGGAACTCCGGGAGACGATCTGCGCGACGCGGTCGCGGCGGCGCACCCTTCCATCCTCCGGGTCGTCGAACTGTATACCAGTGAAGGAGACGGACAATGAGATCCCTTGCCGATATCCTCTCCGCATGCGCGGAGTCGGGGCGTTGTTTTTCGGAGCAGGCGATCGAAGTCGAGTGCGGCGAATCCGGCCGGTCGCGCGAGACGCTGCTTTCGAGCATGGAGGCGCGTCTTGAGGATATGGATCTGTCCGTCCGGGAGGCCCTGTCGCAACCGTGGCGCGGACACATCGTTCCCGCCGAGGCGGACCGGATCGC
>CALMZW010000337.1 GCA_937870605.1 uncultured Synergistaceae bacterium | reverse complement strand
CAAGGAGATTCCACTCGGAAAGGCCGAAAAACTCGTCCGCAAATCCCTTCGCGAGCGACTGCCCGGCGGATGAGAGCGAATCGAAATCGCGTATGAGTACGGGATACGGCGCGACACGTATCCGTTCCGCCCTCAGGGGGATCCACCGGATGATCCCGCGGGTTTCCTGCAGGAGAGATTCGGACCACGCTTCATAGAGTGCGTTCACGGATTCCACCTCCGTCGCCGACATTATACTCTCCGCCGATCTGCGCCCCAGAGCGCAGGCGGATCAACGAAAGGATAACGAGATGAACGAAAACACACTGCGCTCCCTGATACATGGACTCCGGGACGGAACCGTAACCGAGGACGCGTTTCTCCGGCGTATCCGCGCACTTCCCTTCGAGGACCTCGGAGACGTCAAGTTCGACACGCACCGCTCGCTGCGAAAGGGCTTCTCCGAAGTCGTCTATTGTCCTGGGAAGACGGAAGATCACTTGCGGAGCATTGCGGCCTCGTTTGCGGACGGGGACGAACCTGTTCTTTTCTCTCGCGCGACCCCAATGCAATTCGAGGTCGTGCAGGGCATTATCCCAAGCGCGATTCACTACTCCAAAGCGCGAATGATCGGCATCCGTCCGCCTGTCGCGCCGGGAGTCCCCGGACTGACGGTCGTAACGGCCGGAAGCAGCGATATCCCGGTCGCCGAAGAGGCCGCAGTGACCGCCGAGTATATGGGGTGCGCCGTGGAACGGCTCTTCGACGTCGGCGTCGCGGGAATCCACCGCCTGCTCTCGCACCTTCCGCTGTTACAGTCCTCCCGTGCGATCGTCGCGGTCGCCGGAATGGAGGGAGCGCTTCCGGGGGTGCTCGCCGGCCTCGTCGCCTGCCCTGTCATCGCCGTGCCGACGAGCACCGGCTACGGAGCCAACCTCGGCGGCATCGCGCCGCTGCTGACGATGCTGAACTCGTGCGCATCGGGCGTATCGGTCGTCAATATCGACAACGGACTCGGCGGCGGCTATACGGGGGCTCTCATCGCGCTCCAGGCGAATCAGGGGCGGCGCAGCGAGTAAGAGCGGGAAGATTGCTCCGTTTATCCCGTATGACGACAGAGGGGGAACGGCGCGAGCGCCGTTCCCCCTCTTGCACCGCATCAGTCCGATTCCCACCGTCGTCCGGAAACCGGAGGACAATCCGGCCCGAAGGGCGCGCGACGCTATTCTATTCCGAAAGATACGCGACCAGCAGTTTCGTTGATTCTTCGAGCGCGCGCAGGTGCGTCCGTTCATAGTGATGCGACGCATCCACCCCGGGGCCGAAGCACGCGAAATTCGCGTTGAATCCCTGCGTCATGCCGACGGAAGCGTCCGAGCCATACCGGAAGTAGACGTCAACCCTGAAATCGATGTCGTGCTTCTTCGCAAGTTCAACGAGCCGCTTGCGGAATGCGAGGTCGTACGGGGTCCGGCTGTCGCGCGCCGCTATGGAGACGCACATCTCGGACGAATTCGCGCCCGGCGCGACGATACCGACGTCGAGCGCGACGATTTCTGCGGTTTCCTCCGGAAGGAAGGAGACTCCGTGACCGACCTCTTCGTAGTTGCTGATATAAAAATGCGTCGTCGCGGCGAGGCTCTTTTTGCCTTCCTTCATCGCCTGTATCGCCGCAAAGAGCATCGCGATGCACGCCTTGTCATCCAGAAAGCGCGACTTGACGAACCCGTTCGCCGTAACGACGGCGCGGGGCTGGAAAAAGACGAAGTCGCCGACCTCGATCCCGAGAGAACGCACATCGGCGGCCGTCGAGACGACTTCGTCGAGTCGGACTTCTATCGTATCGTCCGTTCTCAGCGTTTCGCGCACGGTCTCGGAAAAGGCGTGGATCGAGGCTTTTTCCGGCAGGATGACGCCGGAATATTCCCGGCCGTCCATGGTTCGCACGAGGATGTTTTCCCCCTCGACCGACGACCAGGCGAATCCGCCGATCTGCAGCAACGCGAGACGTCCGTTCTCCTTGATCTTGCGCACGACGGCGCCGAGCGTATCGACGTGCGCCGTAACGACCCGATGGTTTTTCTTGTCTTTCCCGGAAATCGTTCCGATCAGCGCGCCTTTTTTCGTCACGCTCGTCTTCACGCCGAGTTCCTCGAACTCCGAGGCGATCCGTTTCATCGCTTCGTCGCAATCCCCGCCGACAGAAGGGATGACCAGCAGGTCCAACATTGTCTTCTGAAGATACGTCATATCGATTCCGGGCATATTATTTTCCTCCACGTTTCAGGTTTCTGGCGAAATGGCACGCAACAAAGCGGTCGGGGGCGATTTCCCGGAGTTCGGGGGTCTCCGTCGTGCATCTGTCCTGCCGGTAGAGACAACGGCCCGCAAAGCGACACCCCTCCGGGGGTTCGATGGGACTTGGGACGTCTCCTTCGAGGATGATCCTGTCGCGCTTTGATCCCACCTTCGCGATCGGAATCGCCGACAGCAGCGCCTGCGTGTACGGGTGCAACGGGTCGGTGAAGATCACCTTGTAATCCGAAAGTTCGACGATCTTTCCGAGATACATGACCGCGATCCGGTCGGAAACGTGCTTGACCACGCTCAGGTTATGCGAGATGAAGACGTACGTGTAGCCGAATTCCTTCTTCAGATGATCCAGCAGGTTCAGGATCTGCGCCTGGATACAGACGTCAAGCGCCGATACGGGCTCGTCGAGGACGATGAATTCGGGCTTGAGGGCCAGCGATCGCGCGATCCCGATCCGTTGCCGCCGTCCTCCGTCGAGTTCGTGCGGATAGACGGTCTCCAGTCGTTCCGCGAGTCCGACGGTTTCCATAAGTTCCCTGATCCGCGCGTTCATGGACGCTTTGTCGCGAAATACCTTGTTCACGATGAGCGGTTCGGCGATGAGTTCGGAGACCGTGAGCCGCGGGTTCAGGCAGGAATATGGATCCTGAAAGACGATCTGGACCCGTTTCCTGAGTTCTTTCATCTTGCCGGGGCTGTATTTCAGGATGTCTTCGCCGTCGAAATGAACCTCTCCGGCCGTGGCGTCGAGCAACCGGATCATCACACGACCAAGCGTGCTCTTGCCGCATCCCGATTCCCCGACGAGTCCGAGCGTTTCGCCCTTTGTTATCCGGAAGCTCACGTCATCCACGGCGTGGAGGAGTCCCCGTTTCGTGTTGAAGTATTTCTTGAGGTTTTTGACCTCGACGAGTGTTCCGTTCTTCGTCATGACGCCCGCTCCTTCCCGTTCTTCCCCGCCGCCGCCCGGACGGGACAGGCGACCTTATGCCCCGGTTCCACCTCGACAAAGGCCGGCGTTTCCCGGGAACACGTCTCGACCGCGTAGGGACATCTCGGGTGGAAGGAGCACCCCGTCGGCAGGTTCGTCGGATCCGGCATCAGCCCCATGATGGTTTTGAGATCTTCCTGGTCTTCTCCGAGATCCGGGATGGAGTTGAAGAGGCCTTCGGTGTAGGGGTGCACGTGGCGTTCGAAGAGCGTTTTCGTATCCGCGTATTCGACGACGCGGCCGGCGTACATGATCGCCACCCGGTCGCAGATTTCCGCGACGATTCCGAGGTCGTGCGTGATCATGATCATCGAGGTGTTGTATTTACGCTTGAGTTCCTTCATAAGTTCCAGCACCTGCGCCTGGATCGTGACGTCGAGCGCCGTCGTCGGTTCGTCGGCGATGAGCAAGGCCGGGTCGCACGCAAGCGCGATGGCGATGACGACACGCTGTTTCATGCCGCCGCTGAACTGGTGCGGGTAGTCCTTCGCCCTCTCGGGCCGGATGCCGACGATATCGAGCATCTGGACCGCCTGTTCGAGCGCCTCCTTTTCGTTCACGTCGCGATGCAGTGCGATCATTTCCGCAATCTGTTTGTCGACCGTGATAACCGGATTGAGACTCGTCATGGGGTCCTGAAAAATCATTGCGATCTTGCCGCCGCGGATCGAGCGCATTTCCGCTTCGCTCTTGGCCAGAAGATCTTCCCCTTCAAAAAGCACTTTCCCGCCTTTGAAGGCGCCGGGAGGGCTTGGAATCAACTGCATGACGCCGAGTGCGGTGGTCGTCTTCCCGGCTCCCGTTTCTCCGACGAAGCCGAGCGTCTCTCCGTATCCGAGTTCAAGATACAGATGCTCCACGGCCCGGACGCGTCCCGCCTCCGTTTCGTAGTGGATCGTCAGATCCTGTATATCGAGCAGCAACTTTCGTTCGTTC
>CALMZW010000336.1 GCA_937870605.1 uncultured Synergistaceae bacterium | reverse complement strand
GGCTTCTGCAGCCGAAGCGGCACGGAACGGATCGTGCGCACGTTCGCCGTAACGTCCTCGCCCGTCGCGCCGTCCCCGCGGGTCGCGCCGTAGCGCAGCACCCCGTCCTCATAGACGAGCGACACCGCGAGGCCGTCGATCTTCATCTCGCACACGTATTGCGGGTCATATCCCAGAAGTCCGGAGACCCTGTCGAAAAAGGCCTGCAACTCTCCGATATCGGCCGCGTTGTCGAGGCTCATCATCGGCGCGAGATGCCGCACCTTCTGAAACCCCTTCAACGTCTCGCCGCCGACGCGCAACGTGGGAGAGTCCGGCGTCTTCAGGTCGGAGTATTCGCTCTCCAGCGCAAGGAGCCTCCGGAAGAGGCGATCGTACGCGTCGTCCTCGATCTCCGGGGCGTCCAGAACGTAATAGAGATGGTTGTGGCGCTCTATTTCCCGCCGGAGGCGTTCGGCCTCCCCGCGCGCGGATTCGGGCGTAGCGTTCATTGGCGCCTCCGTACCGGGCTACTCCTTCGGCCGCATCGTCGGGAACAGGATGACATCCCGGATGGAGCGCGAATCGGTCAGGAACATGACGAGCCGGTCGATTCCGACGCCGAGTCCGCCCGTCGGAGGCAGCCCGGTCTCGATCGCGTTGATGAAGTCCTCGTCGAAGACATGCGCCTCCTCGTCGCCCGATTCCTTCTTCTTGAGCTGGTCTTCGAAGCGCACGCGCTGGTCCAGCGGGTCGTTCAGTTCGCTGAACGCGTTGGCCACTTCGCGGCCGCAGATGAAGAGTTCGAAGCGCCTCGTGTAGTCCTGGTTGTCCGGGTTTCGCTTGGCGAGCGGCGAAATTTCGGTCGGATGACCGAGCACGAAGGTCGGCTGGATGAGCGTGTCCTCGACATGGGCCTCGAACATGGCGTTCATGATCGCGAAGCGCGATTCGGTTCCCTTGATCTCCATGCCTCGCGCGCGCGCGATCGCCCGCGCTTCGTCGTCGGTCGAAACGGCCGCGAAATCGATGCCCGTCTTTTCGCGAACGAGATCGAGCATCGTCGCGCGCCGGAACGGCGACTCGATGTCCAGCTCGACGCCCTGGTACGTGACATGACGTCCGCCGACAGCGTCGGCCGCGTTCCGGATGATGTCCTCGGTGAGCCGCATCATGTCCTCGACATCCGCGTAGGCCCAGTACACTTCCATCGCCGTGAACTCGGGGTTGTGCATCGTATCGATGCCCTCGTTGCGGAAGTTCCTGCCGATCTCGTAGACGCGGCCGAACATTCCAACGACGAGCCGCTTCAGGTGGAGTTCCGTCGCGATCCGGAGGTACATGTCGAGTCCGAGCGCATTGTGGAAGGTCTTGAACGGACGTGCGTTCGCCCCTCCGGCGAGCACCGAGAGGATGGGCGTCTCGACTTCGAGCGTTCCCGCATCCTCGAGCGTCTTCCGCACCGACGAGATGATCGCTGAACGCTTCCGGAACACGTTCCGGACGTCCGGATGGACGATGAGATCGAGGTAGCGCTGGCGATAGCGGACTTCCGTGTCCGTCAGGCCGCCCCACTTGTCGGGCATCGTGCGCAGCGCCTTGCTCAGGAGCGTGCACTTCGTGACGAGGATCGTCAATTCGCCGCGCTGCGTCCGGAACGGATGCCCCTCGACGCCGATCCAGTCGCCCGTATCCACCCACTTCTTGACAAAGCCGTACTCCGCTTCCCCCATTTTATCGAACTGGAAGTACAGCTGCAGCGTATCCGTCTCGTCCTGAAGATTCGCGAACATCGCCTTGCCGTGCTTTCGCAGCGTCATGACCCGTCCGGCGGAACGCAGATGAACCGACGCATCCGTTTCGTCGGGCGCGAGGTGGTCGAACTCCTTGCGGATGCGGTCAAGCATATCGGTCCGCTCCCACTTTTCGATCCGGTAGGGGTCGTACCCCTCTTCCTCGCGAAGGCGAAGGAGCTTTTCCTTCCGCTGCTTGAAGATCTCCTCCTCGGGCTGCACCACTGCGTTCGGAACCTTATTCTGCTTCTCGTCCATACATTTCGACTCCCCTTTCCATATATTCAAAGCACGACGCGCAGGTTTCGAGGATGCCCCGAACCTCGCGCCAGTCAGCTGCGCAGGCAATGCTCCGGCGCACTTCCCCCGCTCCCCGCAAACCGCGGAAGACGCCGCCGGCGAACCGTTTCACCATGACAAGCGCGACGGACGCGCCTCGTTCTTCCGCTGTCTCGTCGCCAAGCCGGATCAGAATATCCCGTCGCGTCTCGCAGTCGGGCTCCGGATCGACACAAGAAACATCTTTTCGGCTGCGGTCATCGAGAGCCGCGACCGCGGCCGGAATCATGAAGGGATCCCGCATCGCGCCCCGGGCGACCATGACGCCGACGCACCCGGCCCTGCAATAACGCTCAGCGTCTTCCGGAGAAAAGACATCCCCGCTGGCGCTGATATACCCCGGGAAAAGGCCGGCGATCCGTTCGACTTCGCCCGAATCGGCGACTCCCTCATAGCGCTGCGCCGGGGTCCGCCCGTGCACGCAGATATTGTCCGCCCCGGCGTCGAGAAGCAGACGGCAGAAATCCTCCGTCGAAAGAGGATAGCCTGAAGGGGACAAACGTATTTTACCCCACACCGGCGCTCCGAGGCGCTTCAGATTCTTCGTCATCTCGGCCGCGATTGCGGGATGTTCCAGAAGTCGCGCGCCCGCGCCGCGCTTCAGGATCTTCGGCATGGGGCAGGCCATGTTGATCCCGAACGCGTCGCATCGCGCTCCGCTTTCCAGGATCATCCCGCCGGCCCGGAGAAGCGTGTCCGCGTCGCCGGCGAAAAGCTGAACGACGAGCGGGACGGAATCCCGATCGTCACCGAACGCCTGACATCCCTTCAGGATCGTCGGGCGCCGCGCTTCGAGCATATTCCGAGTCTTCCTACCGCCCCTGACGAGCCCCGTGGCGCTGATCATTTCCGTGTGGACCATCCCGACGCCGAGCCGGACGAAAAAGCGACGGACGGACGCTATGGTGATCCCCGCAAGAGGGGCGAGCCAAACGCGATTCCTGACGGACAGATCGCCTATCTGCACTCCGTATCACCGCTACCGGCCCGAACGACCGGCATTCCTTTCGTAGATCATTCGCATTCCGTCGAGCGTGAGGACGGGGTCCACATGGCCGATCGTCTCGGACGCCGACGCGACGAGCGAGCAGTGTCCGCCGGTCGCAACCACGCCGGTTTCGCAGCCGAGCTCCTTCCAGATCCTCCGGACGAGCGCATCCACGAGTCCGGCCGTGCCGAACAGGATTCCGGACTGTATCGCCTCGATCGTCGTCCGTCCGATCGCGACCGGAGGAATCTCCAGCGCAATCTTCGGGAGCTTCGCCGTCCGTCCGAAAAGAGCTTCCATGCTCGTCACGATCCCGGGGGAAATCGTCCCTCCGAGATAGGCTCCGTCCGGTGAGACGACATCAAGGGTGATCGCCGTGCCGAAGTCGACCACAATCAGAGGGCATCCGTATTTCGCCTTGCCGCCGACCGCGTTGATGAGCCGGTCGGCGCCGATCTCCTTGGGCGCTCCGTACCGGACTTCGATTCCGAGATCCAATGACGTGTCGACGCGCATGCACGGCGCATGGAAATACGTCTCCATGGCCTCGATGATCGCGGAATCGAGCGGCGGAACGACACTTCCGAGAATAGCCCCGCCGATGCTTTTCGGATCGATTCCTGCCGCGTGCATGACGGAAAGGAGGACCATCCCGACTTCATCCGAGGTTCTTCGATCCGAGGTAAGCCGCCACTGGCGAACGAGGCGCTCCCCGTCGAAGACTCCGGCCACCACAGTCGTGTTTCCCACATCGAGTACCAGCAGCATGTTCTTCCCCATCCTTTCGCGACGGCGTTTCCGTGATTGCGCCGCCCGCACACATCGTACCGCACCCGGAAAACAAAAACGCGCTAGAACAGTTCGAAGAGCACTAATGCCCCGAGAATTCCCATGAAAAGACTCCGTCTGATGGAAAGAGCCATTCCCCTGCCCATGAGGGTGAGAAAGACGATTGCAGCCCCTCCTGCCCCGAGAATGCTCCACGAAACCGTCCCGGGGATGAACGACGCAGTCGCCTCCGCAAAGCCTTCCCACAGCGTCAGAATCCGTTCGCCGAGAGACGCCGCAACAACGCCGCCGGGGAGGCCCGACAATCCGGGCGCAGCCAGCAGGGAAATGAGCGGGAAAATCAGTGAAAACGCCGGAATGGCGACGAAATTCAGCAACAGTCCGACGACAGGAACCGTCCCGAAAGAGGCCGCAACAAGCGGGTAGGTCGCGACCCACACGACTGGCCCCGATACGAAAACGCCTCTGACTCCGCGCAGATCGGCCAGAGCGGCAAGCGTCAGCGCGGCGACGACGGACAGCCTCCATCCGAGGTCCCAGAACTGCCAGGGGTTCCAGAGCAGCAGGGCGCATGCCGCAACGCAGACGGAATTGACCGGCTTCGCCGGACGACCAAGCGCTTGCCCCGCAAGGATCACCTGAACCATGAGCGCGGCGCGGAGGGCGCTCGCCGCAGCGCCGGTCAAGCCGACGTACGCCCAGAGGACAACGCTTGCCGCCACGCTCGTGAAGAGCGCGCCGCCCTCGTGGAATACGGCGGGGAACAATCGGGGCAGACGCCGCGCAACGGGACGAAGAAAGAGCATGAACGCGGCGACGGCGATTCCGACGTGAAACCCGGATACGGCGAGCAAATGAGCCGTGCCCCACCGCGCGTGATCCTCCTGAAGCTCCGGATCCTTCACGCCGACCCATGCGGCCAGAAGATACGCCTGCATCCTCGCGGGCATGGCCGAGACGATGCGCCGGCGCAATTCCGTCCGCAACGACGAGAAGGTCCATGACGACATCCCCGTTTCCTCGACGGACGAAGGAACAAACTCCGCTACGACCCCTCTCGCCCGCCAGAATACATCCTCCCGGAACTGCACGACGCGACTCCGGTCCCTCTTCCGCACGTCGGGAGAGGGCAGCGGAACGGCTCGTCCCGTGACGGAAACCAGCGATCCTTCGGACGCGGTCCGCGACGGAGGAACACGGATAAGAAACCGTCCGCTCGCCGAATCGACGAGGATGACGTGCGCGTACCCCCACTTCCGTTCCAGGGAAACGACGCCTTCGATCTCCCGTACGGACGGGACGGCAGGCGGAACGCAGACGGGCCAGAGAATCCGGAGAAGCCCCGCGAGCAGACAGACGAAAAGAAACGCTCCGGTCCACATCGTTCCGGAAGGCGCCGGGGCGGAATACGACAATCCGGCCAAGCCGACAAAGACGAGACACGCCGCGAGAACCGACGCCCACGGCGGGGCCCCCGCGCCGATTCCAAGAAGCGCGACGACCCATGAAGCGAGAAGAAGGGACGCTGGGGTCGAACACACTATCATCTGACGACGATGCTGTTCCGGAGCGCTTCCAGCTTTTTCGGACCGATTCCCTTGACGAGCAGCAGATCCTCGATGGAACGGAACGGGCCGTTCGTCGACCGGTGTTCCACAATCGCGGCGGCGATTTTCGGCCCTATCCCGGGAAGCTGTTCGAGCTCTCCGTTCGTCGCCGTATTGATATCGACCGGCGCGTCTGCCGCCCTGATCGTTCGTCCCCCCGCCTCTCCCGCGGCGCCGTTCGTCCGAGGCGCCTCCGCGCGCGCCGGCTGAGGGTTCGCCCCTTTCACGACGGACAGCGCGGCGGGAACATGAACGTGCATCCCGTCGCCCAACGGCATGGCCAGATTGATCGAAACGGAATCCGCATCAGGGCGGAGTCCTCCCGCTCTCTCGACAAGCTGATAGGCTCTGGCTCCGGGAGGCAGCCGGTACACTCCTGGCGACCGCACGGCGCCCGTGACGTACAGGACCCATTCCGCAGGCGGCGCAAACGTCGGTTGTGGGACAGGAGAAGGGGTCTCGGTCTGCTTCATCGAAAGGGCCGGCCCCGCAACCATTCCGGACGGGGGGCTCTTCCATCGTCCCGAGAAGGTGACGAGCAGAAATCCGGCCGCGGCAAGGCAGAGAACGCCCGCAGCCAGAAAGGTCAGACTTTTTTTCTTCTCCTCATTCCACCCCACGCGGAACCCCTCCTGCGTCAATCGAGAAAACGGATAAGACTCCCGTGCAGACACCAGTGATCCGCTTCCGAAATTTCGACGAGCGCGAAACGCCCGAGATCTTCACCCCGTCCTCCGCGCAGGAGGACCACCTTGTCCGTGTCGGTTCGCCCCTGGAGCGTGTCCTCTCCCCTGGGAGCGAAGCCGTCCAGAAGGATCGAAAAACGTTTCCCCACAAGGCTTTTGTTGATCTCGAGCGCGATCCCGCGCTGAAGATCGTTGACGTAATTCAACCGCCTGTTCTTTTCTTCCTCCGGGAGCTGCCCGTCCATCGTCGCCGCGACGGTGCCGGAACGGGGCGAATACGCGGCCGTATGGACCAGATCGAAACGGAACCGGCGCAGCGCATCCACGGAGGCGTTGAAATCCACCTCCGTTTCGCCGGGGAACCCGACGATCAGATCGCTCGTCACTCCCGCATCGGGAAACCGGTCCCGAATCATTTCAATCGTCGCCGTGTATCGCTCGAGGGTGTACGAACGGTTCATGAGGGCAAGAATTCGATCGCTGCCCGACTGGATGGGCAGATTGATCGACGGACAGATCGTCGCGCAGTCGTCCATGGCGTCGCAAATATCCGCCGTGAAATCCTTCGGATGCGAGGTCACGAAACGCAGGCGATCCACGCCGGCGATGGACGCCGCGTCGCGGAGAAGAGCGGAGAAACGGTACCCGTCGGAGAAGTCGGCCCCGTAGCTGTTGACGTTCTGACCAAGCAGCGTGATCTCGCGGACACCCGTTGCGACAAGCTGACGTATTTCGTCGAGGATCTCCCGCGGCGCTCGCGACAGAAAGCGACCGCGAACATACGGGACAATGCAGTACGTGCAAAAATTGTCGCAGCCGTGAGCGATCGTCACGTGCGCCTTCCAGCGGTTCTCGCGCTCAACGGGAGGAACGCCGATGGCGTGATACGCACTCGCGTCCCGATCCCGAAGATCGATGCACTCCCCTCCGGTAAGAGCCTGAGCGAGAGCATCGGGCAAAAGGCCGATGCTTCGCGGTCCGGAAACGACCCGAACCCACGGGAATCGACCGAGAATGTCCTTCCCGATATTCTGGGCGATACATCCCGTAACGGCCACAACCGGACGCCCGGAGCGTTTCCACGTTTCGGCATGGCGTCCCAGGTCGCTCCATATCTTATGCTCCGCCTTGTCGCGGATGCTGCATCCGGTATAGATGACAACGGCGGCGGAATCGTCGTCCGACTCTTCCCAGCCGGAACGGAGCAGAGCCGTTCGAAGCGTGTCCGCATCATAGACATTCATCTGACACCCGTAAGTCTTGAGAGCAAAACGTTTCACCGAATATCCTCCTGCATGAGGCCCAAAACCGCGGCCCTTTTCGTTCAAAATCAGATAATAGCACGAATTTCCGTGCTCAGGATTCTCTCTTTTGCCGCGAGGTGTAGAATGGACGAAAACGAACGCTACGGAGGTCGTATTGATGCACCGTCTGCTTCTCGGAGCCATGCTTTGCTGCACCGTGCTTTTACCGGTTTCCCCGACGTCTGCGATGCCGCAACCGCCCGATGTCCCGGGCTGGACATCGTCGCCGCAACAGATCGTTCCCATAGATCCGGCATCGAAGGACAAGGGCGCCTGGATCCGGTGGCGCTACGACGCACTCTCTCCGGTCCGGCGTATCGACGTGCAGCTGCTTGCGGGAGCGGGGCCTCACCTCAAGAAGACGCCGGCGACGGCCGGCGCATCGAAACAGCCGCACCGGGGCTCCGACTTTCCCATCGGCTTCGGGGCGACGTATGAAAAGGTCCGGGTGTTCGGATACGAAGGCGTTCTGGAGGACTACCCGTATGTCGGGACGGCTCTTGCGATCGATCTTTCCGACGAAAAGACGCTGGTGCTCGAGAGTTCCGGTTGTGCAAGCGCGGACCTGATCCGTTTCGCCGGGACGCTTCTGAAGTCTCTTTCCGAATCGAAACAACAATAGATTGCGACGAAAAAGGGCCGGAGCCCACGAAACGGGTTCCGGCCCTTGTCAACCTCCGGTTCTATTTTGCCGAAGCCAGTTCCCACTTTTTCCCGAGTTTCTCGAAGAACCCCTCTTTTTTGAGCTCCGCAAACGCCTTGTTGACGGCTTCCTGGAGTTTCGTATCCTCTTTGTTCATCGCAAGGGCCATTCCCGTCTTTGAGATCTGCTCCAGGAACGCCACCTTGAGCTTTCCGACGAAGTTCTTGTTGTTCTTCAGGTTGTCCTCGGTCACGGTACTGTCCACGACGGCGAAATCGGCGCGTCCGAGAAGCACTTCGAGCAGCGCGTCGTCGGTCTTGGAAAAACGCTTGATCTCCTTGACGCCTTTCACGGAGGTCAGGAAGCTGTCCTGGATGGTCCCCGTCTGCACGGTTCCGATTTTTCCCTCGAGATCCTTCGTCGCCTTGAGGTTCGTGTTCTCGGTCTTCACGACGATCGCATCCGGAGTGGAATAGTACGTTTCCGAGAACGAAACCTTCTTAGCGCGTTCTTCCGTCGCGCTCATGCCCGCCGCGATGATGTCGATCTTGTTCGTGAGCAGGGACGGGATCAGGGAATCGAATGCGGTATCGACGATTTCGATCTTCTTCCCGAGCTTCGCGCCTATGGCGTTGATCAGGTCGATATCGAACCCGACGATCTCGTTCTTGTCGTTTCGGAACTCGAAGGGGCGGAATGTCGATTCCGTTCCGACTTTCAGGACATCCTTATCCAGGGCCGATCCCGCGGCGCAGGCGACCGATGCGGAAAGCGCGACGCAGAGCAGAAACAATCCAAGAACCGTCTTCTTCATTCTCAACGACACCTCCATGAAGTTATTTTCATGTTTCAAACAAGAAGAAACTTAAGTTCCAGCCAATCGTCATTATACGCCGCTCCGGAGCGGTGTCAAGAAAAAAGGCCGCTCGGAGAGCGGCCCATCGCAGTCAGATCTTGCTTTGGATACTATTCTTCCGGTTCAAACATATCCTTGCCGACAGCACAGACAGGACAGACCCATTCCTCCGGCAGACTTTCAAAAGGGGTGCCCGGCTGTACTCCCGCTTCGGGATCTCCCTCGGCCGGATCATAGACATACCCGCATACCGTGCAAACGTACTTCTTCATTCCAATCGCCCCCTCGTCGGTAGTGTTCGTTGAACCACCAAATGATTATATCACGGACAGACGCCGGTCAAAATCCTCCGTAAGAAGCTCGGCCCCGGAAGCGGTGACGAGGTAATCGTCTTCGATGCGCATCCCTCCGAAGCCCTCGATGTAGATCCCGGGTTCCACCGTCACCACATCGCCTTCCTGCAGGATGTCGGCGGAGATCGGAGAGAGTCGCGGCGACTCGTGAACCTCGAGTCCGATGGCGTGCCCGAGGCCATGAATGAAGCACTCTCCATACCCCGCATCCTGAATGACCTTGCGCGCGACAAGGTCGACTTCGCGGCCGGAAACTCCGGCACGAATCGCCCCTGCGGCCGCCTCGTGCGCCCGCAGGAGGACATCTTCAATCTCCCTGACTCTGGAAGGAGGTTCGCCGATCGCGAAATTCCGCGTGATATCGGAGACGTACCCCTCGACCCGCGCGCCGTAATCGACCGTCACCCAGTCCCCCTTCGCGAGAGGTTTGTCGGTCGCCATTCCGTGGGGCAACGCACTCCGCGACCCTGAAGCGACAATGAAACCGTGGTCGCCCCACCCACCCTCGGCGCCGCAGCACCGGATCTCGTATTCCAGCGCGGCCGAAAACTCCAGTTCGGTCATTCCCTCGTGAACGCGGGAAAGAACCTTTCGATACGCGTCCCGCGCACAATCGGCCGCCTTGCGGATGAGCGCGATCTCCTCCGCATCCTTCTTCCGGCGAAGGAGCGGAAGCACATCGCTCGCGTCCACCCACTCGACGGAAGCGTTCTCCAACCGCAACTCCTCAAATTTGCGAACGCTGATCCGGTCGGATTCGTATCCGATCCGGAGAGACCCCGTATCCGCAAGCACGGCGCGGATCGCGCCCGTCAGGGAGCGCTGCCCCTGAAGGCGCACATCGAACGGCGACTGCGAACGCGACTGCGTCGCATACCGCCCGTCCGTAATCAGAACGGCGTCGCTCTGCGTAATGACGATCCCCGAACTCGAACCACGAAAGCCTGAGATGTAATACGCTCCCTCCCAGTTCGAGCGTTCGACCACGATCATCGCGAACGCATCCAGTCCGATCGTCCTCATCCGCTCGCGCAATGACGCGACGCGACTCCATATCGTTTCGTGATTCATCGGTTTGCCGCTCCTCCATGAACAGAATTGAGAGGCGGGGAGGGAAGATCTATGATCCTCCACAGTTCCTCTCCGTCCCCAAGGTATGTTCCCGCCCCCTGCGGAACCATGCGCCCGATCGTCTGCGCCGGAATGCCCGATTCGGAAAGACGACGGAGCGCCTCCGCCTCGCGTTCCGCCGGCGCCACGGCGACGAGCACGCCTGACGAAATCATGTGGTGCGCATCGAAACCAAGGGCGCGCCGGACACGTTCCGTCAGGGGAGAAAGCGGGACGCGTTCCCGATCCAGCAATACATCGAGTTCACACAGACGACAGATCTCGGCCAGCCCTCCGAAGAGTCCGCCCTCCGTCGGATCGTGCATGAAGCGCGCGATGTCGCGCAGGACGCGCGCTTCATCGAGAACGGATATCTGCGACGCCCAGGAACGCACCTCCGCGATCTCCTCTTCCGAAAGAATCGCGCCGAGAAGGTCGGGACGGTCATGCGCGAGGATCGACATGCCCTCGAGCGCAACATGCTTTGTTGCGATCACGACATCTCCGGGAACGATGTCCGTCGCTCTGTAACAGAACGACGTGGGCCCAATCATCGCGCCGACGAGGACGGGACGATCGTATTTCGATGTCAGCTCCGTATGCCCTCCGACGACCGCCGCCCCGATGTCCGAACACGCCTGCGAGATCTCGGACATGACGGAATCGACGAATTCGACTCCAAGAGCGGCGGGGATGATAAGCGTCGCGACGAAATACAGCGGATCGCCGCCCTTGCACGCGATGTCGTTCGCGTTGATATGCACGAGCAGCTTTCCGGCGCCTTTGCTCGCGCCCACGATCGGATCGGAAGAAACCGCAAGGAACGGCGCGTTTCCCCAACGGATAAGCGACGCATCCTCGCCGACTCCCGGGCCGACCAGAACTTCCGGAAGCGTCGCCCCGCGATGGCGAAACACCGCCCGCTCCAGAAGATTCGGCGGCAACTTCCCGACAAGCGTATTTCCATCGTCCTTCATTCCCGGTCTTCATCTCCCCTGAGGCTGTAGCGGCACCCGCAGTAGTTCTGGCGCTAGAGCTTCCGCCGTTTGCTGCATTCCACCGATGTCAAGACGCCGCCGGTCTTCCGGAAGACGCGCGAGAGCCAAACAAGACCAGCCGCGCGCGCGACGTCCGATCCGATCGCGTTGATGCGGTCCGGATCCTTATGCGGACTGATTGTCAACGTCGTGCACAGGAACCCGCACCCTTCGGATACGGCCGCCCGGGACGCCTTGAAAAGCTGCTCCCGAAAGCAGCGCACACATCTGGCCCCGCCTTCCGGTTCGTCTTCGCAGCCCCTGACCGCGCTGTCCCAGGATGCCGGATCGTAATCCGGGAAGAGGACGGTGGCCTCGCTCACTGCGAAGACCGTTTCGACGGCGCCGCGGCGTCGACGGTATTCCTCTTCCGGATGAATGTTGTTCCCGTTGAAGTACCCGACGACCCGATACCCTTCCTCCGCAAGCGAAGGGAGAGGGACGGTCGCGTCGGGGCCGCAGCAGACGTGCAGCAGAACGGCCTGCGTCACTCCGCGAAGAGTCGAAGCAGCGCTCCGGACACTCCGGCGACGTCCAGCCCCATCGCCGCGTACACGTCGGGTGAGGCTCCCGACTCGCCGTACCGCGAAACGCCGAGGTTCGAGACGCGGCATGAAAGCCCAAGCTCCATCATGCGCGCGCTCACGATGCTTCCCATGCCGCTCCGTACGTTGTGATCCTCGACGGTGAGAACCCGTCCCGTCGCTGCGGCGTCGCGAAGCGCCGCGTCATCGGCGGCGAGAGGCGACGAAATCCCGTAAACGGCGATCGAACGGCCCTGTTCGCGCAGGGCGTCGGATACCTGAAGCGCGACGTTCGTCATGGCGCCGAGCGCCAGAATCGCGCCGTCCGAACCGCTGCGGACCCGCGCAGCCTTCCCGTAACGGAAACCGTCGTCGGTCGCGAAGACCGGGAGACCTTCTCTCGTCGTGATCACGGGCGCCTTGCTTCGTCCCATCGCGATGCAGACGTTGCCCGGCTCGGCCAGGGCCCATCGGACAGCGCGGTCCGTCTCGTTGGGATCCGCGGGAACGACAAGCTTCCAGCCGAACATGTTCCGCAGAAGGCCGACGTAGTCGATCGCCTGGTGCGTCATGCCGTCCTCTCCGACATCGAGTCCGACGTGCGTGAGGACGAGCTTGAGCCCCGTGCCGTTGATATCGTTCAGCCGCTGCTGGTTATAGGCTTCGGAGAGCCCGAAAACGCCGAAATCGGCCCATACGGTCGTTACGCCGGCAAGCGAGGCGGCTCCGGCGGCTGTCGCGACCGCGTGTTCCTGGATGCCGCATTGCAGGAACCATTCGGGACAATTCTTCGCGAACGAATCCGTCTTCACGGATCCCGCAAGGTCGCAGTCGAAGACGAGAATGGGGCTCCTCCCCGGAACGCCGTAGTTCAGAATCCCCACGTCGGCCAGCGCCTTGCCGAAGGCCGAACGGTTATCGCCGGCCGATCCGGCGTCGAATGTCCGGGGCGCTCCGGTTTCGATTTCCCGTCGCATGACGGGAACATGCGGGAACAGGACGGGAGTCCGTTTCCGCTCCTCGATCGCCCGGTCGAGTTCCGCGGCGTCGAGTCCGAGTTCGCTCATCCCCGTGCGATACAGCTCGACGCTCGCGGCCTTTCCGTGATAGTCGGGAATGCCTTCCATGAAGGACACGCCCTTGCCCATCAGCGTATGGCACAGGATAACCGTCGGGCTCTCATCGGAAACGGCCTGCCGCAGCGAGGAATACACCGCTTCGAGGGAATGGCCGTCGCACTCCAGGACGGACCAGCCGTCCGCTTCCCACAGACGCCGGATATCGGCGGGCATGACGTCTTCCGTCCTTCCGGAGATCTGGATGTGATTGAGGTCAACCAGCGCGGTCAGTCCGGAAAGGTTGAAACGCTTCGCGAGTCTTCTCGCCTCGGCGACCTGCCCCTTCGTCTGCTCCCCGTCGCCCATGAGAACATAGACGCGCCCCGGAGAACGACGGCGGCTCTGCGCCAGCGCGTAGCCGACCCCGGCGGACAACCCCTGCCCGAGATTTCCGCTTCCCCAGTCTATCCCGGGAACCGACCGCTCGACATGCCCCTGGAACGGGCTGCCGCATGCGCGAAAGTGCGCCGCAGTCTGTTCCGGATCGAAGAAACCGAGTTCGCCAAGCACCGCGTACGTCGCCGGGGAGGTATGTCCATGGCTGACGACGACATAATCCCGATCCGGAGACCCGGCCGGAGTGACGTTCGCTGCCGCGTAGGTCATCAGCGTCATCTCGAGACTGGAAAGGGAACCTGCGGGGTGTCCGCTCTTCGCGCGGGTCGTCATCGTCAGAATGCGCCCTCTGCAACGATTCGCAATGTCGCGGTAGACGCGGATGTGCTGTTCCGACAGCGCTTCGACCGGAAAATCGCGAAGCGAGGGTATCTGTTCCTTCATCGATCAAATCTCCTCCCTGAAGAACAATGTCCTGTATTATAGCCTTTCTTCCCTGCATGCCGCCATTCCCGCAGGGCGAAAAAAAAGGGCGGCTCCATGCCGCCCGCATGCGCCGCCCGAAAAATCAGATATAGACCCGGGGAACCCGCTTCAAGAACATTATGGGGACCTCGTAGTTGATCGTCCCCCTGACTGCGGCGATCTCTTCGGGCGTGATCTCGTCCGTTCCCTGGCGGCCGACGAGAACGACCTCATCGCCGACCCGGAGTTCGGGCGCCTACATCGCAGTCATGGGACTT
>CALMZW010000335.1 GCA_937870605.1 uncultured Synergistaceae bacterium | reverse complement strand
TCTGGCATGCCACAAGGGTAAAGGACGCGTCTCCATCCGTCAAGCAAAAAATCAGAGAAACCTGAAAAACCGAATCTTTCGCCTCGTCGTTTCGTCCCCCAGTTCCTCCTTCACTCCCTTCCGGACAGCACGGCCCCGCATCGGCGTTCAGCGTCCGACCACCAGACAACCGCCGTTGTCGCGGGGTTCGATCCGCCAGCGGATCGTCGCAAGGCCTTCCAGAAAACGTTCGTCGTGGCTCACGAGGAGAAGCGCGCACGGACAGGACGAAAGCGCATTCTCCAGAAGCTCCACGGCGGGCAGGTCGAGGTGGTTCGTCGGCTCGTCCATGACGATGATGTGCGGCGACTGCGTCGCCCCGTAGGCGAGAAGCAGCTTGCGGACCTCCCCGGGGCTCGGTTCGTCGTGGCCGAGAATCTGTTCGGGGCGGGACCCGAGACAGCTCACCACCGTCATCAGCAGCCCCTTCACATGCGCAGGCGCGCGCGAAGCCTTCGCCGCGATCGCCGCGCTCTCGCTCCGGCCGATCTCCTGCGGCATATAGAGGATCTTTCCTTCGGGGACATTCATCCGTTCGAGCAGAAACCGCACGAGCGTGCTTTTGCCTCCGCCGTTCGATCCCGTCAGGGCGACCCGGTCCCGCGGCCCGATTTCTAGGTCAGGATAGATGAGCGTTTTCACACTCCCCAGAGGGAGCGATCCGGCCGCTGCGCGGAGAAGATGATTGCGGTCCGAGCGCGAATCGGGCAACCAGAAGTTCAGGTCATACCGCTTGACCGGACGCAGCTCCCGCAGTTCCTCCTCGCCCCGGCGAAGACGCCCTTCGAGCTGCCGGGTCAGTCGTCCGGCCTGTCCGTCGGCTCCGGAGACGCGCGCGAGGTCGATCTTCGCCCTGCCGTCGCTGTCATGAATGTCGAGTCCGCGCTTGGACCGCCTTCGGTCGCTCGCGTTCGCTTCCGTTCGCCGGCGCTGCTGTTCGACCTCGATCCTGCGGACGTCCCTGCGAAGCTGTCGATGCGCCTCGGCCTGCGCGGCCTCGTCTCGTTCGCGCTGTTCGACGGCGCGGCTGTATCCCCCGGGGAATACGAGAACCCGGGGCGGGTCGAGAACAACGCACTGGCGACAGAGTTCGTCGAGCAATTGCCGGTCGTGGCTCACGAGCACCCCGACGCCCCGGTATCGCGCGAGCGCGTCGCGCAGGAGCGACCGCACGCAGGAGTCCACATGGTTCGTCGGTTCGTCGAGCAGCAACGCGTCGGGGTCGCGCCCGAGCGCCGCGGCGATCTGGGCCCGCTTGCGCTCCCCGTGGCTCAGGGTCGTCCAGCGTTCCTTCCAGTCCCGGCGGATTTCGAGCGCCTCGCGCAAACGAATCGCCTCGCGACCGCGCGCGTGCAGAAAGGCGTCGAGATCGTCGGGCGGAGCGTCCGTCCGCTGCTCGCACAGGGCGATCCGGGGGGGACGGATGATTCGCCCCTCCGAAGGTTCGAGCAGTCCCGCGGCCAGGCGCAGCAGCGTGGTCTTGCCGGAGCCGTTCGCGCCGACGACGCCGCTCCATCCGTCGTGAAAATCGGCGTCGAACTGCCGGAAGAGCGGCTGGGGCGAGAGATCGTAGCGAAAGGTGACATTGCGAAAGAGAAGCGACACGGAACCCTCCAGTCCGTCCCCGTCACGGGGACTCGGGCAGGGCGTCCAACCTCACGAAACACCGAAACGACAGGCATACGCAGCGCGACGATCCCGCCGCACGGACGGGAGATTGCGCGAAGATCGCGGCGATACAGGGTTTGTTTGAGAATCGTTTCGGAATGATCGGGGAGGAAGGACACACAGAAGGGACGACTTTCTGATGAAAGCCGCGGAAAAAGAGCGGGCGGATTCTGCTTGTGTCCGGTCTAGCTTCGGCGCATCGGCGCGGTCTCCTGAACATGCAAAAAGAGTCGTTCCCCGAACTCCGGGGACGATCCGATCCTACCCTTTCGGCGCGGAGACGTCAAGGAGCGGGGTCAGCGCATGAGCAGCGGCAACAACGGCGGAAGGACGAGGATAATGCTGAGCAGGCGGACCGTCTGGATCAGGCTCACGATGACCGGATCGGCGCCGAACTCGTCGGCGATGCTCGCGATCTGCGACAGGCCGCCCGGAGACGCCGCAAGCATGCAGGTCATCGGCGCGAATCCGGCGATCCGGTGCAGCAGCACGGCAAGCAGCAGCGATCCCCCGATCATGCCGACGGTCAGCAGCGCGAGCGGCCCCAGAAGCTCCACGAAACCAAGCAGGACTTCCTTCGTGATGGAGCGCGCGATGATGATGCCGACGCCGACCTGCCCGAAGGTCCGGATGAGACCGGCGGGCAGCTTCGGCTCCCCGACAAGGATCGTCACGGCCCCGGAACCGACCATCGCGCCGATCAGCGGACCGGCGGGGAGCGAAAGCCACTTCCCGGCCGCGCCGCCGAATACGGCGGCCGCGACGCACAGGACGTTCGTCCGCATCCGCGCGCCCGACGGAACGGGCGCGCCCACGGCGTCGACGGGGTCGTCCCCTTCCTTCGCGACGCAGCAGACGGGCGACGACGGGTGGTTGCGCATCCACATGCGGCACAGGACCGGCGTCGTGAGGACTGCGGCCAGGAGCCGGAAGACCTGCAGAAGCGTGACGCTCGCGACGTCCGCGCCCATCGAGAGCGACAGGAGCGCCATCTCGGTGATCCCCCCGGCCGTCGAGCCGAGCATCGCCGTCGGGAAGGGCAGCGACGTAAAGGTCGACATCAGGTATCCCATAACGAGCGACAGACCGAGCATCCACCCCGCAACGAGAAGTGCGGCGCCCGGAAGCGTCCGGAGGAGCCTGCACGATTCGCGGTTCAGCCGCACCCCAAGGAAAAGGCCGATCGCGACGTTGCTCAGGAAGGAAAGCGCCCCGGACGGATAGCCCGGTTGCGTTCCCGTCATCGCCCAGAGGGCGGATATGACGAGCGCGCCCAACAATGCCGCGGCCGGGATGCGCGCCTTTTTGAAAAGCGTTCCCCCGGCCCAGCCGACACAGACGACGAAAATCAGGTTACAGCCCTGCAACAGAAAAGAAACCGCGGTCACACGAAGGTCCGCCTTTCGATCGATATCTCAAGAGGATACCACACGGTACAGCGTATCGATAAGCGAGCCGTCCCGGTATTCGACGACGCCGACGGGATGGTCGCGGTCGAGCGCGACCGGCCGTGGAACGCCCGTGATGCGTTCGACGCGTTCCTTGAGTTCCCGGATATCCGTCACGCGAAGCCCCGCCGCCCTGAAAGCCTCCACGAGGTCGGGACGCCGCGGGTTCACGCACATTCCCCGTTCCGTCACGATGACGTCCACCGTTTCGCCCGGCGTCACGACCGTCTGCACCGCGTCGCGGATCGACGGAACCCCCTCGCGGAACGACGGGACGACGACGACCGCGAGTTTCGCCCCGGCGGCCGTGTCGCAGTGTCCGCCCGAGGCGCCTCGCAGGACGCCGTCGTGCCCCGAAAGCACGTCGACGTTGAAGTCCACGTCGACGTCGAGCGCCGCGAGGACGACGACGTCGAGGTCGTCGACGAGGCACCCCGACGCCGAGGGATCCGCGTACCACGCGGCGTCGATCTCCACGTGGCGCGGGTTCGTCGCGATGGACTCCGTGACGGCGGCGTCGAAGCTCTGGACGTCGTAGAGCACCTCGAAGAGGTCGTCCGAAAGCATCTGCGCCATCGACGCCGTGACGCCGCCGAGGCCGAACGAGCCCCGGATCTTTTTTTCGAGCATGTATTCGCGAACGTAGCGCGCCACGGCGAGGCTCGCGCCGCCGCCTCCGACCTGGAAGGAGCAGCCCGGCGCGATCAGCCCCGACGCGCGGATCGCGCGGAAGGCGTTCTCCGCGATGACGAGGCTCAGGGGGTCGCGCGTGATGCGCGTCGCGCCCGTCGCGATCTTCGAGGGGTCGCCGATCGACGGAACGACCGCGACCTGGTCCACGAGGTACTGCGGGATCGAGACGCGCCCGGGGAGCGGTCCGTCGAGAAGCGTGTCCGTGACCGCGACGACATGCTTCGCGTAGCGTGCGTCCACCATCGCGTAGCCGAGCGAACCGCACGCTGACGGCCCGATCGCGCCCGTCAGATTCCCCGAAGCGTCGCACGCGGGCGCGGCGATGAACGCCACGTCCACCCCAATCGACCCTTCGGCCAGCGCCCGCGCCCTGCCGCCGTGACTGTGGATCACGACCGGGTTGCGGATTCGGCCCGACGAAATCGCCTGCCCCACGCGGCCCCGGACGCCCGATGTGTGGATCGTCGTGACGACGCCTCGTTCGGCGAGGTCCGCGACGCATTCGTGCGCGTCCGTCAGGGAGCTCGGCGCGAGCGTGAGGTCGCGGATTCCCATCTCGTCGATCGCCTGAAGGACCATCGGCAGCACGAAGTCGCCGTTCCGGAAGTGGTGATGGAACGATATCGTCATTCCGTCGCGCAGTCCGCTGCGCCGGATGGCCTCTTTGATGTCGCGGACGACCTTTCGTCCGCGCGCGGCTTGCCGCACGGCGCACCTCCCCGCGGCGGAAACTTCCCGACCGTACGGAACGAGGCGACCGTGCGCCCCCGCAAGAAGTTCATCCGGGATGATCCGCCCGATGCCGTTTTTCGCCCCGTTCATTCTGCCGGAACCTCCATTCCCGCGATGCGCGCGAGTTCGATCGTGCGGAGCGCCTGCGCAACCACCGGGGCATCCACCATTCGGCCGTCGACGGCAATGACGCCGACGCCGCGCTCTTCGGCCTCCCGCGCCGCCCGGACGATACGGGCCGCCTTCCGGACCTCTTTTTCGTCCGGACGGAACGCCCGGTGTATCACGGCGGCCTGGGACGGATGGATCGCGGCCTTGCCGCTGAAGCCCATGTTCACGGCGGCAAGCGCGTCGGCGTAGAGTCCTTCGCAATCGTTCACGTCGGTGAAGACCGTGTCGAACGCATCGACGCCGGCAGCCTTCGCCGCGGCCACGATCGCGGCGCGCGCGTAGAGCAGCTCTCCGCCGTCGCGCGTCCGCCGGATGCCGAGGTCGGCCGCGAAATCCTGCCCTCCGATGGAGATTCCCGAAACGCGCGGGCTCGCCGAGGCGACGTCGTACGCGTGGAGCAGCGAGCGGGCCGTCTCCACCATCGCCTGGATGACGACGCTTTCCTCCGGCAGTCCGGCCTCGCGCTCGATGCGACGCATCAGCGCATCGGCGCGGAGGACATCCTCCGCGCCGTCGGTTTTCGGCAATCG
>CALMZW010000334.1 GCA_937870605.1 uncultured Synergistaceae bacterium | reverse complement strand
TCCGGTGCTCGCGAAGCGGGTTGATCTGAGAGATATTCATGGAACAGAGCTGCTCGTGGGAATACCCGTAAAAGGCGGAAGCCGCGGCGTTCGCGTCGAGGATCGTCCCCTTCTCGGGGTCGAGGAGCAGGATCGCCTCGACATTGTCGTCGAACAGCGCGCTGTATCTCTTTTTCGCGTCCGAGAGCGCTCCGAGGCAGGAACACAGGCGGGAAACGACAAGATAGACCACAAGACTTCCGGACGCGATGCCGAGAATCCACGGAAATGAAAGGGACGGTTCGAGGATGCGTTCCTTCATCAACAGGATGAACCCCGCGTGGACGCCCCCGATCGCAAGCGCGACAAACACCGTCAGGAGAACATATTTCAATTTTCGGGGCACCGAGAGGCCTCCTTTGCGTATCCGTATACACGGAAGCATTATCCCAAAAAAAGCGAAAGAATGCACCCCGCTGCGCGTTTTTTGTGGCGGGACCGCGACGGATGTGATACACTACGTTCGATGAGAAAGGTTCTTTGTTTTTCCATACGAATTGTGCTCGCACTTGTGTTCCTTTTCTTCCTTGCGCCCGGAGAGTATGGATGCAAGGAGGTTTGTGCTTGGGAGGAAATACGGTACGGAAGGGGCAAGACGGTCGCCCTGACGTTCGATGACGGTCCCCAGGCGGGATATACGGACCGGATTCTCGATATCCTGAAGCGCTATAACGTCAAGAGTTCTTTTTTCGTCGTGGGCGGCAACGCGGCGAGTGAATCGGAACTTATCAAGCGGACGGTCGCCGAAGGGCATCTTGTGGCGAATCATTCGCAGTATCACAACAACCTGACGAAATTGCCGCCGGAAAACGTACATATAGAGTGGGACATGTGCCAGGATACGATTCGCGCGATAACGGGATCCTACCCGGCGTATTGTCGCCCTCCCGGAGGGCAGTACAACGCACACGTTCTGGAACTCGCGGCGAAACGGGGCCTCGTTTCGGTCTTCTGGACGGTGAACCCCGGAGACTACGGAGCGAAGGATTCCGCGGAAGACCTTGCGCGGAAAGTTGTGCGGCAGATACACCCGGGGGCGATCGTCCTGCTTCACATCGGCGTCGCGCCGACGGTCGAGGCGCTTCCCGCGATCATCGAAGGAATACGCAACAGGGGATATTCGTTTGTCACCGTAGATCAGCTTCCGCGCCGGGATACGGCGCGATTGCACCATACCGCCGGAAAAGGCCAGTAACCTTCTCCGGTAACTCCTCCGACACGAGAAAGCCGGAGCGGTTTTTTTCCCGCTCCGGCTTTCTCGTGTTCTGTCGCCATGACATGATAGAATGAGCGCGAATCCTCCCGGGGCACACCCGGGCGGGGTATGAAGCATTGTTCAATGATGACGAATCTACGGGGTGATACGGTGAATCTTTGCTATATGGACGGGGTGTTCCGGCCGCTGAACGAGACGAAGCTCCCGGTTTCCGATCTGATCATCCAGCGCGGCGTCGGCGTGTTCGAGTCCATTCCGACCGTCGACGGCCGTCCGCTGTGCATGACGGCGCATATCGAGCGCCTGCTCGTCTCGGCGAACGCATCGACGATAGACCTGCCCGTCGCTCCCGACGAAATGAAGTCCATCATCCGCGAGGGGCTCTCGCGGCTCGCGCGCATGGAGCCCGGCCGGGAGACCCTCATTCGTCCGTATATCACGGGCGGAGACGATTTCGATGAGCTGAAGGGATTCCTGCATCCCCGGTTTTTCATTCTCTTCGAGAACGCGAACCGTCCGCCGAAGGAACTCTACGAGAAGGGCGTCCTTCTCTGGCCCCTCGATATGGCGCGCCGCTCCCCCGAAACGAAGAGCGTCGACTATATGACGTCGTATTCGCTCGAAGCGCGGGAAAACGGCGCGTTCGAGGTGCTGTACTGTCCGGGCGGAGAGATCACGGAAGGGGCGCACAGCAGCTTCTTTCTGGTCCGGGACGGCGAACTCGTCACGGCGCCGCTGACCCGCGTGCTTTCGGGAACCACGCGCCGGATCGTCATCGAACTGGCGCGGCGGAACGGAATCCGCGTCTGTGAAAGCGTCGCGCTCCTGGCCGGACTCTCCGGATACCAGGAAGCGTTCATAACGGGGTCGCTCAAGGGCATCCTTCCTGTCGTGGGCGTCGGCGGAACCGTTATCGGAGACGGACGACCCGGTGCGGTGACGAAACGCCTTCGGGAGATCTACGCGAGCGGCATATCGGAATGGCTCGAGTGACGGGATAGCTCCGGGGGGGCGAAAACGGCGGGAGCCCCGCGAATCGCTCACGGAAAGGCGGCGCTGCGAAATGGACGAAAGACGCCTCGACCTGAACGACAAACCGCGAAAACAGGGGCCGGTTCTCTACTGGATGAGCCGGGAACAGCGGGCGTTCGACAACTGGGGGCTTCTGGCCGCGGCCGCGGAAGCCCGCGAGATGCGCGCGCCGCTCTATGTCGTCTTTGCGCTCGCTCCGTCGTTTCTCGGCGCGACCTGGCGACAGTACGACTTTCTGCTTCGCGGACTCCGCGAAACGGAACGGCAGCTTCGCGACCGCCGCATCCCCCTTCTGATACGGACCGGCGAGCCTCCCGACAGCGTCGGCGCGCTCGCCCGGGAACTTTCCGCGGGGTCGGTGTTCACGGATTTCGACCCCCTCCGACCGAAGACCGCTTGGCGGAAAGCGCTCGCGGCGTCGCTTCCCGTCCGGCTGACCGAAGTCGACGGCCACAATATCGTTCCCTGCCGCGTCGCGTCGCAGAAACGCGAATACGCGGCCCGGACGCTGCGTCCGAAACTCCACTCGCTGCTTCCCGAACGGCTGACCGACATCCCCGCGCTCGATACGCACCCCTTCCCCCCCGACGACTTCCCGGCCCCGCAGGACTTCGACGCCCTCGAACGCCGGATCACGGCGGACCCTTCCGTTTCTCCCGTTCGCGAATTTCCGCCCGGCTATTCGGCCGGAATGGAACGCCTCCGAACATTTCTCGAAGAGAAGCTCGATCGCTACCCGGAAGACCGGAACGACCCGTGCAGGGACGCCCTCTCGGGGCTCTCTCCGTACCTTCATTTCGGCCAGATCTCCGCGCAGCGCGTCGCCTTCGAAGCGTCTCGAACCGTGTCTCCGGGCGCCGGGGCGTTTCTCGAAGAACTCATCGTCCGCAGGGAACTCGCGGACAACTTCTGCCTGCACGCGCCGTCGTACGACACGCCGGACGCGTGGCCGGACTGGGGAAGAAAGACGCTCGAACGCCATTCGGGAGACCATCGCGAATACATCTATCCGAAGGAAACGCTCGAGGCCGCGGAAACCCACGATCCTCTCTGGAACGCGGCGCAGCGGGAGATGACCGAGCGGGGCAAGATGCACGGGTGGCTCCGGATGTACTGGGTCAAGAAGCTCCTCGAATGGACGGAAACGCCGGAAGAGGCGCTCGCGCTCGCGATCGCGATGAACGACCGCTACGAACTCGACGGGCGCGACCCGAACGGATACGCGGGAATCGCCTGGGGACTGGCCGGATTGCATGACCGGCCCTGGGGAGAACGACCGGTCTTCGGGCTGGTCCGCACGATGACGTTCGACGGAGCGAAGCGGAAATTCGATCTGCGACGGTATCTCGAGAGCGCATCGCGCAACAAAAGGTCAAAGTAGATCAAGGCTTTCCATCACTATTTTGGTCTTGAATCTGCTCGAATAGGGAACGCTTCGGACGCATCGGGCAAGGAAGTCGTCGCGTTGCGCACGACCCCCCCGCTTTTTCTATGAGGGCAGAAAGCCGTTCGTCCGTCGCCGGGGGGAACGCAGGAAATCCGACGGATGCTTTCTGTGAAACGACGCGCCCCCACGTTTCACGTGAAACGTCGACGTTCGCTGGAAACGGCGGATCGACGTTCATGAACGCTTCTGCGACAACGTGCGACGCGGACGGAACGACTCCGGCGCAAGCAGGTCGCGTCGTGAACGACCGAACCGCCTGACACGGCGCCATATCCGGGTGCGGCTGCAACCATGCCGTGTGTGTTGGGGCTTCATCGTTGCGCCATAAGGCGCATGATTCGGGGCTATTCGCGACCGGCACGAAGTCGCGGACGAATCTTCCACGCGAACGACGCCGCGACCACGGCCTTGACCGCGTCGACGACGATAAAGGGCAACACGCCGATCTGAATGACGCGAACGACTCCAATCGGCTTTCCGACGATCCACGTCATATTCCACAGAAGAAATGTAGCCCCCGCGGCATACAGAACCGCGACGGACGCGACTCCCGCAAGAAGATAGCGCGCGAACCCCGGCCGCTCGCCCTCGGTGAGGCGCCCGGCGCACCACGCCATCGGAACGAACCCCAGGATGTACCCGAACGTCGGAGACAGGACGGATTGAATCCCGCCTCCGGTCGTGAATACGGGAAAGCCGAAGAGTCCCATGGCGATATAGGCGACCTGGGAAAGAGCGCCGAGCTTTTTCCCGAGAAGAAAACCCGATAGAAGGACCACGAGAACCTGCAACGTGACCGGGACGGCCCCGAGCGGAACCGATATCCGGGCCGCGAGAGCCGTCAGGACCGCATAGAGAGCCGAAAGAACGATGCCGCGCGTCTGCATGAAGAACCCCTCCGTCGTGTCGCCGTTTGCAGGGCGAAATAAATCATTCGGCGTCGGTTCGACCGATCGCCGAAAGGTGCGAACAACGCTTCCGTTTTTACTCCGAAAAACGGTATATGTCAACGCGCATTTGCATAGGGTTGACAAAAAAACGACAAATGGCGAACCTCACCGCACGGATTCGATCCGTATTCGTTGAAAATCGTAACGTAGGCCATATTAAATGAGTGCCAAGCATTTGTCCTATGCTGACTATAGTTCTCGCTCGCAGGAGTCTCGGGAGACGATACGGTTCAATTCCCCGGTGATACACTGCAGAAACGGCGATACATCCGCACTATGGCCGCGAAATGGCGGCGAAATCGCCCCGGAATGGTTGAGAAATCGCATACAGGAGAGGGATAAACGGCCTAAAACAGGGAAAGACGCGACCGGAAAGAACATTTTCGGAGACGAGGTCAAAGTTCTGTGACGAGTGCGCGGTTGTTGTATGAAAATGGCCGGCCGTACGGCGGATGATCCAATGGGTTCGTTCGACGCTGATTCTTTGACGTGCTTTCTGTTCGGAAGAATGCGCGGAAAGCGCCTCGACGGCGGATCCGCCGCGGGAGGGAGAGCGAATGGAGTGCCTCATTCGTATGTCCGTTGCGTGTGCGTGTCATCGAATGTGCGCCCGATCGGTCCGTTGAAATTCTCGCTGCGCACAACGAGCGCGGCGTGCGCGTTCCCCTCTTCGCGAGCGCCGTTGTGTTGTCGGAAATGTTGGAGAACGAAAGCGGAATGGAGTCGGAAGATGACGCCGGGGCGTTTTTCGCGCCGAGACGTCAATGAGCGGGGTAATGTTACAGGACGACGGAATCGTCGGTCCAGTCGAATTCGACGAGCATCTTTCGCGCGCGTCGTTCGCAGAGGTGTTCGTTCAACGAATCGACCTGTTCAATCGGCACGGAGGCGAAAAGACGGACATCCTCCGCATATTCGGGCGTTTCGACGACGGAATCGTGCTTTCGCAGAAGCGCCATCGTCTCCGCGAGATGATCGTACCGGACGTTCAAATAGCATCGTCGCGCCGGAATGCGCGAAACCTGTCCGGCGAGTCGGATCGCTTCGGATGCCACGGATCCGTACGCCTCGATGAGGCCGCGAACCCCGAGCTTGATTCCCCCGAAGAAACGGACGATCAGAACGCAACAATTCGTCAGGCCGCTGCGCTGAAGCGCTCCGAGAATGGGTCTTCCGGCCGTTCCGGACGGCTCCCCTGCGTCCGTCGAGAATTCGACCGCGTTCGGGAATCCTATGCGATACGCGTAGCAGATATGCGTCGCATTCCGGTGGCGTTCGCCTGTTTCGGACACGATGACTTTGACGTCCGCGCCATTTCGGACGCATCGGACGACGCCGAAAAAACGCGATCGTTGGATGACTTCCCTATATTCGGCATCCTCGAGCGGTTCGAGGAAAACCGCGTTCATTTCCATGCATCGCGCAGACGCCTGTAGGTCTCTTCGAGCGCTTCGGCGACGACGCGAACGTCGGAGAAAACGGGCATGAAATTCGTGTCTCCATTCCAACGCGGCACGATGTGAACATGCAAATGTTCATCCAACCCCGCGCCCGAAACCTTTCCTAGATTGACGCCGATATTGTATCCCTGCGGATTCATCGCGCGCTTCAGACATTCGAGGGCGCGCGCGACATGCGAATGCATATCAATCACTTCTTCAGGGAGAAGATGCACATAATCGGCCGTATGACGATATGGCGCCACCATAAGATGCCCCGGATTGTACGGAAACGCGTTGCAGATGACGAAGCAGTGCTGTCCGCGAGCGATGATCATGTGTTGGGCGTCGCGTTCCTCCTTCGGATATTCGCAGAGAAAGCAACCGTTTGTCGGTTCGTTTGTTTTGATATACGTCATTCTCCATGGTGCGAATATATGATCCATTGTGACACCTCGTTCCGGAAGTTTGTACATCGTCAGATGCGAAACAGACCGTGATTTGTATATTCCTCCGCCGAATTCGGAATATGTATCCCGTTTTTGAACGTACCCGTTTGTTATGTCGCACACTCGACGTGTGTATCGGTGCGTAAATTTGCGCTTCGATGCGATGATCGCGCATTTTGAGACGACCAACGAGTCGATACAAAATCGTCAACTCGCGGGTGCGCGCACAACGCAAGGTCGCGTCACCGGAGCTGTTTGCCGGGATGCACAGCCGATGCGCTTGCATTACTGCGAATCAGGAATGTTTCACGTGAAACATTCCACGGGTGGCGCATGGAGCCACGCAAAAGCGAGAGATTCAGTCAAAAAAAGCATCCATTGTCGCGAATCGTCATCGGATGGAATGATTGTACTCCTCGCGCCTCGTTTGGTTGAAAAGCACTGTCTGTCGAATTCAAGGAGACGTGCGTCGCGTAGATATTCTCAATCGTTGCTGGATAGAAAAACAACGATGCTCGTGTATTGTTCACTCGACAAACGTGCTCCACCGTCATAGTTCTCCAGACATCGAAAATCGCCGTAGGTCATTTAGTGTTCATGCGTATAGAAAACGTGTTATTGTGAAAAATGTGACGATGTATTCATGTACGCGAATCATACGCCAAGAGAAAGGCGCCATACTATTTCATTTGATGCAGCAAATTAACTAATAAACAACCGTGTAAATTTATTATTATTTTTTAAGATTAGCCGAAAGCTTCAAATGCTCGTAATGCTGCCCTGATTGATCGCCATGCAACTTTCGTGAACGTTGGAAAACGAATCGAGCGTTCTCGTGGGTTCGCAAGATACTATGAGACGTATTCAAAAACGGCTCTCGTCCGTTACGGGTGGAAAAAAGCCTCGAACGTCGATCTGCTTCCGGTGACGCGTTGCATATTATTGGCGTTATGAGCGGAAAACCAGAAACTCTATCGTATATGTTGTGGAATCTTTCAATACAGACCGCTAGTATTCAAAATACTTCCGAAGTGTTATGCACGTTCGTTGTAGAAACGTCGTCGCGTCGAATTTCTTCAGCGCGATCCGTTGCATCATGAAAGAGAAAAAACGCTCGTACGGTTGCGCTTTCCGTGACACGATCGATACCAGTGCGCACAAGATCCTCGGCATCCGTGAACGTGATGCGTCTTGCCTCGTGTCGCAGATATGCTCGGGATTCTTCACGCACTGACTCAAACGCGAGCAAAAAGTGCATAGTACGTTTAAAAAAATAAGTCTTCTAAAATAAAATTTTATACAACTATATTAGATTTTATGCGTGCGCTATTTGTTCTTATTCTTTGTCTGCTTCATGTCTTGTATGATCGACCGGATCACCATCCATGCCTGATGAAGCCCTATCAGAGCTCCCACGGTCATTCCAGCGCTTCTCGACCATTCCGGACACCCTTTTTCGACACAGTACCCGCCTACGAGATGTCCCAAGAAAATAAACCCGCCTATCAGGAACGCTACGGAGATGATCTTTCCAAAGACGATGAAATCGTCGGCTCGAATTTTCATCGCGATTATTTCCCGGGAAATATTTCTTCCGCGTTCGCTTCGAGGATAGCGCACAGGGCAACGAAGCGTTCTTGATCGATGCCCTTTATCGTCAAGGATAGCGATTCGCCCATCCTCCTCGCCTTGACGCTCGCGCCCCACTGTCTGCTTGCCTTCTCGAATCGTTCCGGAAGCCGGACTCGCTTCGAGGACGTTCGTCGCGGCGCTTCAATATTGATGTCGCCGGGGTGGTCTGTCGTTGCCGGTTCTTCGTTCATGGAAGCGATGTACTCTTCGAGATCGCGTACGGACAGGCGTCGCGTCTGAACGTCCAGTGCGATCCGTTCCGCTTCGTCCGTTTCCATGCCGATGAGGAGGCGGGCGTGACCTTCGGTAAGCGCTCCGTCTTCGAGCATATCCTGAATGCGGTCCGAAAGATTGAGAAGGCGGATCGTGTTCGTCACCCGGCTGCGACTCCATCCGATTCGCGACGCCAGTGTCTCCTGTGTGAGCTGGTGGTCCCGGATCAGGGCGGAAAGCGCCCTGGCCGTCTCAAGGACGGAAAGGTCCTCGCGCTGGAGGTTTTCTATCAGCGCGATCTCGCGCAGATTCCGGTCGTCCCCTTCGACGATGCGAACGGGGATCTCCATGCACCCCGCCATCGTGGCGGCGCGCCATCTCCGTTCGCCGGCGACGATACGGTATTTCTCCTCCTCGCGCGCGACGAGCACCGGCTGAACGACGCCGTGTTCGCGGATGCTTTCCGCCAGCGATGCGAGTCCTTCTTCATTCATGTGGCTTCGGGGTTGTTTCGGGTTGGGCAGCAGCAGTTCGATGGGGAGGGTCGTCGGATCGGCCGCGGATCGCTTGTCCGTCTGTTCGTCCGCTGCGGGAAGAATGGCGCCGAGTCCGCGCCCTAACGCCCGTGGCCGAGCCATCGTGCAGCCGCCTCCTTCGCGAACGAGGAATAGGCGAGGGCGCCCGCACAGTTCGCGTCGTAATAGGCGACCGGCGAAGCGAAGCTCGGCGCCTCGGAGAGTCGGATGTTTCTCGGGATGACTGTCTCGAATACCGCCGTCGGAAACTGTTTTCGGACTTCTTCCGCCACTTCGTTCGACAGATTTGTGCGGCCGTCGAACATCGTGAGAAGGACGCCGTCGATGCCGATATGCGGATTCAGGGATTCTCGAAGGAGTTGAACCGTATGGGCGAGTTGTCCGACGCCTTCGAGCGCGTAGTATTCGCACTGGATCGGAATCACGAGTTTGTCGGCGGCGACGAGCGCGTTGATTGTCAGAAGGCCGAGGGAGGGGGGGCAATCGATCAGCGCCACATCGTATCCCGAGAGCCGCGAGAGATGCTTTCGAAGTTGCGTTTCGCGGCTCAAAACGCTTGCAAGCTCCAGTTCCGCTCCTGCGAGATCGATGTTCGACGGCAACAGGGAGACGTTCTCCCATTTTGTCGCGATGACCGCGTCCGCAATTTTGGCGTTTCCGATGAGGACGTCGTAGAGCGTTGTCTCGAGCATCGCGGGAACCGCCCCGAGTCCGCTCGTGCAGTTTCCCTGCGGATCGATGTCCACCGCGAGCGTCGAGTATCCCATTTTCCCGAATTCGGCCGCAAGGTTGACGCAGGTTGTCGTCTTTCCGACGCCGCCCTTTTGATTCGATATCGCGATTGCAATCATGTTCTCACCTCCACCAGGGGTCTTTCTCCGCCGAGCCCGCCCGCCTGGGGAAGACCTTCGGACACGGAGCGTTCTTTTGCCAGACGAGAATGTGGCGTTCCTTCTCGCCCATGTGGTATGAGATAATCGTCGGCGGATGGAGGCCGAGCCCCTTCCATGTCGCAATGGCGGCGATTTCTTCCGCGTATCGCGGCCCCTTGAACGCGAGGACGCTTCCTCCGCGACGAACGAGAGGGGAGAGCAGTTCGACGACGACGCCGGCTTCAGCGAGCGCCCTCGCTCCCGCAAGAGCGAACGACTCCCTGTGCGTTACGGCGAAGTCCTCCGCGCGGGCGCAGGCGACCGTGACGTTTGTCAAACCCAGTTCGGCGCTCATCCGCTCCATCGCCGAACACTTTTTGTGCACACTGTCCAGAAGCGTCACCGCAATGTTGGGGCGGCAGATCGCCCAGACGATTCCGGGCAGCCCGCCGCCCGATCCGACGTCGATGACCGCCCCGGAGTCGGGCAGGGAAGGCAACGACCACGCGCAGTCGAGAATATGTTCCTCCCAGAGGACCGTGGCGTCCGAAGGCCCCGTGAGCCGGATTCGTCCGCCGTACGACGCGAGAAGCTCGGTATATCTTCTGAGCGCCGACTCGTTGCGGGCGATTTCTTCACGTATGCTCTGTCCATATTCGTTTTCGTTCATCGTGTTTCCCTCCGTTCGGATTCACGTACTATCATATATGGAGAAACACGCTCTGACCACAGGACGGGAAGGAGGAACGCCGTGAGATTTCTCGAATCGATGATCCGAAAGGCGCTTGCGGCTCCCGACGCGCCGGTCGCCTCGCTCGTCCTGGGATTGCGGGGGAGCATCGCGGTGTTGGCCGACGGACGGGTCGGTATCGGCTGGCCGCCCTCGACGCCGGATGGATCGGCGACCATTCGGGAGGATTTCGCCTGCCGTCTCGCCTCCGCTTCCGCGCACGAACTGGCGACGCTGTACGCGTCTCCTTTTCCGCAAGAGTCCGCGGCTGCGTCCGCGGCCATCGCGGCGCTCTGCCCTCCGCCGGAGGAGCCGGACGCGGAAGGCGCGTTTCTCGAGTCCCTGATCCCGCTCCCGTCAGGGGGAGCCGTCGCGCTTCTCGGCTCGGACCGGGATGTCGCCGACACCCTCCGGGACTGGGGATGGAATGTGACGGTCTTCGAAGACGCCTCGACCCGCCGCGGATCGCTTCCGCGATGGACCTCGACGTGCACGGCGGCGTCGTTTTCGACATTCTGGCTGACGGGAAGCCTTGTCCCCGGCGGATCGATCCTCTCGCTTTCCCGGGTTCTTCCGCCCGGGTGTCCGATGATCGTCCAGGGACCGGGAATTCCCTACGTTCCCGAAGCGCTCTCTCCCATCGGAGTCCGATATATCGTTCTTCCCAGGCCGTCCGCCGGTGCGACCGACCGCTGTCTGGCGCATATCGGCGCGGGCGGAAGCCCCTGGCTGTCGCCGTACATTCTCTGGCGCGTCTATGCCTGCGCGCGCTCCTGAGACTTCGGCCTTCCGGCGACGGAAGCGGATTCCGGGAAACGTCCAGGATGCACCCAAAGAATGAGGGACGAAAGTCCCGTCTAGTGGCTCCCGCGCATCATCCACAACGCGGCAGGTTATCCACAATCGTCGTCGACGGGCAGCTTCTTCCCGCTATATTCACCGGTTATCCACCGACTTATCCACTTATCCACATCCCTGTGGATGATCCGGAGCCCCTATCCCTGTGTCGGACAAAGCCGAGTTATGGATTTTCAGAGCAATCGTCTTCACAATTATTAACGATACGAAGGCTCGGGCTTTGTGATACCATGAGACTCGCGCCATATCTCCTTTGAGTCGGGAGGGGAAACATGAAACACCGTGCAGTCAGCCTGAAGCTTTTCCTGCTGTGCCTGACGCTTTTCTTTTCCGGAAGCGCGGTGCGCGTCGGCGCGGCGCCGGCGTCGATGGACGTTGAAGTCATCTCGTACGGGGCGAGGGACGACGCGACGCTCGAACGCGAGTCCCGGACCGATCCGAACGCCCAGGCGGAATGGGGCAGGCGTCTGTTGATCCGGGGCCGGTACGCCGAAGCGCTTCCGCTTCTCGCAAAAGCCTCCGAGCTGCGGATTCCCTCGGCGATGACGAATTACGCCTTCCTTCTCGTGAATGGATTCGGCGTCATGAAGAACATCCCGAAGGCGCGCGGATTGTTCACAAAGGCCGCCGAAATGGGAAGCGTCGCGGCGATGAACAATCTCGGATGGATGCACCAGAACGGACACGGGGGCCCGGTCGATCATTCGGCCGCGGTTTCCTGGTACCGCAGGGCCGCGACGCTCGGATACGCTCCGGGCCAGGCGTCGCTCGCCTATATGTACGAGAACGGGCTCGGCGTTCCGCGGAATCAGGCCGAATCCGCGGCATGGTACGCCAAAGCGGCGGAGCAGGGGAACGCGACGGCGCAGAACAACCTCGGCGTCCTCTGTCTGAAGGGGGAGGGGACGGCCGCGGATCATGCGGCGGCGTTCCGATGGTTCCAGAAAGCGGCCGAACAGGGCGACCCCGCGGGACAGTACAACCTCGGATACGTTCTCGAGCGCGGCATGGGCGTCCCGGCCGACGCGAAGAGCGCGTCGCTCTGGTACGAGAAATCGGCGATTCAGGGGTACGTTCCGGCCCAGTACGCGCTCGGCTCGTTCTTCCACACGGCGGGCGAGCCCTCGAAAGCGCTCGTCTGGTTTCAGAAGGCCGCCGACAAGGGAAACGCGTACGCCCTGAACAGCCTCGGGATCATGCACCAGAACGGCGAAGGCGTGGATGCGAACGCGACGAAGGCCGTATTTTACTATTCGCGGGCGTCGGAAGCGGGGCTCACGGAGGCGTTCTACAACCTGGGATATCTCTACGAAAACGGGCTCGGCGTTCCGAAAGACGCCGCAAAAGCCGCATCGCTCTATTCTCAGGCCGCCGGGAAGGGGAACCCGTCCGCGCTCTACGCGCTCGGCTGGCTCTATCACGACGGCTCGGGCGTTCCGTGCGACAAGAGCAAGGCCGTGGAATGCTTCCTGAAAGCGGCCGAGCTGGGGCACCCGCTCTCGCTGACGAGCATGGGACAGGCGTGCGAAAGCGGAACCGGCGTTCCGAAAAACTGCGTTCGCGCCTACGCGTGGTACTGTCTTGCGGTCGAGAACGGCCAGCGGCAGGCTTCCAGGTTTCTGGACGCCCTCCGCCGGGAAATGGACCCCAGGCAACTGTCCGAAGCGGAGACCATGCTCCGCGAAATGCGGCAGCGCCTGCACGGGGAGTCGTAGTGGGCGGCTCCGCCCGGACGGCTTCCGGGGTGTCGCGCGGACATCGAAATACCACGGGAAGGGCTGTCTGAAAAGAAATGAAGGGAAAGAAACGATGGGTCTGTCTCCTCGGGGGGCTTCTGGGCGCCCTCGCATTCGGCTACGCCCTGTTCCAGGGAATAGACATCGGAACCGATATGGTCCGCTCGGAGCTGTTGAACGCCGTCTCCGGGAGCATGAAGGGACGGTGCGACGTCGCGTCCGTATCCGGAAACCCGATCGTCGGGTACCGGATACGGGATCTTCGCATTCTCTCCGGTGACGTCGTCGTTGCGACGGTCGGCCGTCTGCGCCTCCGCGTCGATCCGCTCCGCCTGCTGCGCGGCGGGGATCCCGTCTCCTCAGTGGCGGTGTCGGACGGATTCGCGGATCTTCCCGGAATTCTGGATCTTCTGAAGCCTTCGGATTCCGATGCGTTCCCCGCGCTTCCGCGCATTGCGCTCCGCAGGGTGCTCCTCGACCTGCCCGTCGGTCCCGTTTCCATCGATCGCGTCACGATCGGCGCGCTCGTCGCCTCACAGGACCGCGCGCGCGTCACGGGAACGCTCTCCTTCCGGGACCGCCCCGTTTCGCTCGACGGCGAGCTGCGTCGGGACGGCGTTGCGGCGCTCCATGCCGCAGCGGACGTCGCGAGCCTCGACCTGAGCGGTCCGCTGACCGGGGCTCCGTTCTCGGTCGTCGTCTCCGTTCCCGATCTGTCGAAGCTCTCCCCGCTCCTTCCGTCCGAAACGCCCCCCCTTTCCGGAAAGGCGACCGCGTCGCTTCGCGTCGCCCCGTCGGAACAGAATATCGTCGCCGGTCGCCTGTCGCTCGCGGACATGACGGCCGCATCCCTCGACATCCCGGACGCAACGGCCTCCTTCGGGTTCGACGGTCGGAGGCTCTCCGTCGCGTCGCTCGACGCGACGGTCATGGGGACGCGCGTCACGGGGAACGGCGCCATGCTCCTCGCCGAGAATCCGAAGGTCTACCTGTCGCTCCGGGCCGCCGGCCTGCCGATGAAGGAATGGAAGAAGGCCTTTCCGGACGCCGCGCTCCTTACCGGAACGATGGATTGGCTCACGGCGACCGTATCGGGGACGTTTTCCTCCCCGCGCAGCGTCGTGACGATCCGGACCGCGCGCCTCTCCGTCGCGGGGGTCGCCGTAAAGAACATCAGGGGACATGTCGACGTCCGGCCCGACGGGTACGGCGTGGATTTCCTCGGAACAGTCGCCGGAACGCCGCTTCACGTGGCGGGGAAGGGACGCGGAAACGACGCCCCGCGCCTCGAGATCCGCTCCGACAGGATCGATCTCGCCGCGCTCGCGGCCGACATCCCGGAGCTGTCCGGCCTCGGGATCTCCGGATTCGCCCGCGGCGACGCGACTGTCGAGGGACGGAAGATCCGGGCTTCTCTCGACGGCAAAAATCTGCGAATCGCCGGTCTGCCGGTGGACGCGGCGTCCGTTTCGTTGAACGGAACGACGACGCAGCTCTCCCTCGACCCGATCGCCCTTGCCTCGGAGGGAAGCACGCTCACGGGAAAGGGAACCGTGAAGATTCGCGACGGATCTCCGCTTCTTGCGCTCGCGGGATCGGGAAAGCTCCAGCAGAAGACCGCGGCGCGACTGATCTCCGACGTTCCAGTCTCCGGGCCGGTCACGTTCGCGTGGTCCGTCGAGGGGCGCGCCGCCGACCCCGTCGTCACGCTCGACGCCGAGGGGCGGAACCTCACGCTCGCGAAGACGGTCCCGGTTTCCTCGCTGACGCTCCGGGCGCGGTACGAAAACGGAAGCGTCGTTTTCCGGGACGCCGGGGCGGTCGTGCTCGGCGGGACCGTCTCGCTCCAGGGCGATGTGCGTCAGATCGGATCGAAGCCCCGGATGGCGCTCGCGGCGACGATGCGCGGCGTGAACCTTGCGCTGTTGCAGCGCGCGCTCGGTTCGACCGTGGCGATGGCGGGACAGGCGGACGGATCGGCGACCATCGAGGGACCCGCGGAGTCGCCCGTCATCCGCGGCGCGCTGAACGCGGCCGGCAGCGTCGAACAGCGCCCCGCACAGCTTCGCGCGTCGCTCGAGATGAAGGACGGCGCGATCGTCTTTCCGTCGATCAATCTCTCCGTTCTGTCGACCGATCTCGCGGGACGCGGCCGGATCACGCTCCCGGCCGCGAAGAAACCCGGAAGCGTTTCCCTGAACGCGACGGCGACGAAGATCGACCTCCGGACGCTGAACGCCGCGGCGGGGCTCGACCTGCCGCTCTTCGGAACCGTCGTGGCGGAGCTGTCCGTATCGGGGAAGACGGACGCGCCCGCCTTTTCGCTCTCGCTGACGGCGCCGGAACTTCGCGCCTACGGCCTGAACCTGACCGGCTTCAACGCGCAGATCCGCCCCTCCCCGGCGCGGAGAACGGACCCCGGGATCGCGCTCCTGCTGAAGGCGTCGCTCGGGGGGCGTCCGCTCCAGCTGTTCGGAAAGCTGATTCCGGGACAGGACTCGGCGCGGCTCATTCTCAGAAGCGAGCGGACGCCGGTCGATCTCGCGGGGCTCTCCGAGGCGCTCGCGGTCGACCGGACGGGATTGATGTCCGGCAAAGTCTCGTTTTCCATGGACGCGACCCTGCGCGGCGATTCCATCTCGGGAACCGGAAACGTCGGAAGCAAGCGGGCGACCTTCTCGGGCTTCGAGATCCGCGATTTTTCGTTTCCGTTCGCCGTTTCCGACGAGGGCGTCACGGTGACGAAGGGGACCGCGTCACTCTACGGCGGAGACGCGAAAGTGACCGGCGCCTACCGGTTCGACCAGGGATCCTGGACCTGCAACATCGCGGCCGTCAGCATGGACCTGGACCAGATCACCCGTCCGCTGCTCGCCGCCCCCGCGAAGATCACCGGAAGCGCCGACCTGACCATGAAGACGTCCGGCACGTCGGGGAGATTCCTCTTCGTCTTCGGCGACGGGACCTTCTCCGCCCGCAACGGCGTCATCTCGGGGTTCCCGGCGCTCAAAAAACTCTCCGAGGCGGGCACGCTCCGCTTCAACTCGCTGCTGTCCAACTTCAACGTCGACGGCAAACAGCTCTATCTCCTTCCCGGAAGCCGCGCGTCGGCCCATCCGGGAGACAACATCTACCGCTACTTCGGCGTGAACGGAACGGTCGGTCTCGGAACGACGGACCCCTTCGACCTCAAATGTTCGGGAGAGATCAACCTTCGCGCGCTGAACACCGTGCTCGGCGCCCTCCAGGGGCTTCTCTCGATCGACGGGACGCTCGCGAGCGCGACCTTTCTGCAGAACTTCCTCACGGGGCTGGTCGGCGGGCTCTCCACGAAGGATTTCCGCGAGACGAGCTTCTCGCTCAAGGGAACCTGGGACAAGCCGCTGATGTCGGACTTCAAGGTCGCGCAGCCGGCCAAGCGCGGGCCGGACATCCCCTGGACGACGTCGACGAAAGGGACGAACGGGAACGGACGCGAGTTCACGATCCGGATCGACATTCCGACCGGCCCGGGAGCGGACTCGACGCCCGACGCGGAAGACCAGGTGAAGAAACAGATTCTCGAAAACATCATGAAGAGCATCGTCACCACAGGGGAATCGGAATGAAGATGGGAAAACGCATCAAACCGGACGAATTGCCGTGATTGTTACACATCCGTAATGTCCATCTCCGGGGGAAAAGGGTATGATACTCCAATAGGGCGTTCCACCGCGGACGCCCCCGGAGGTGGACGAGATGGACCCGACAAAGGGCAACGCCGCCAAAGAGGAACGTGACGCAGGGCCCGGGACGACGCTCATCAATCTCGACGACCCGTCGCTGTTCCTGAACCGCGAGATCAACTGGATCGACTTCGACGCGAAGGTGCTCGAAGAGGCGGAGGACGAGGACACGCCGCTTCTGGAGCGCCTCAAGTTCCTGTGCATCTTCTGGAACAACCTGGACGAGTTCTTCATGGTCCGCGTCGCGAACATCTTCCACCAGCACACGAAGGGCTTTCTGAACCTGCCGCCCGACGGAATGACGCCCGCGCGGCAGCTTGCGACGATCCGCAAGAAGCTGCTCCTGCTGCTTTCGAGGGCGCAGAACTGCTGGCTCAAGGACGTTCTGCCGGCGCTGCGCAAGGCCGATATCCGGATCACGCCGTTCGACGACCTCGGGGAGAAACAGAAGAAATTCCTCGAAGGGTACTTCCGGAACGAAATCTACCCGATCCTCACGCCCCAGGCCATCGACCCCGGACGCCCCTTTCCGACGATCTCCGGCCTGAGCCTGAATTTCCTCATTCAGCTCCTCGACCCGGACTCGGGCATCCGCTTCGCCCGTCTCAAGATCCCGAAGAACTTCTCCCGGTTCGTCTTCATCCCCCGGAACAAGGAGGCGAAGTCCTACTCGTCGCTCGGGATCTCGAAAAACGTGCGATCCAACGACATCGTCCTGATCGAGGACCTGATCAGGACCTTCCTGCCGCTGCTCTTCCCCGGGTACAAGGTGCTCGACGCGGCGACCTTCCGGATCACGCGGAACACCGACGTCGAAATCGAGGAAGACGAGGCGTCCGATTTGCTCGAAGCGGTGAAGAACCTCGTCGACCGGAGGCACTTCGGCGAGGTCATCCGGCTCGAGGTTGCGCGCGACATGTCCCGCGAGATGTTCAGCTTCCTCGTCCGGCGGTTCCACCTCGCGCCGTTCCAGGTTTACCGGATGCGAACGCCGCTCGCCTTCCAGGGGTACATGGCGCTCTGCGACGCGGAACGCCCGGACCTGAAGGACGACCCGTTCGCCCCGCGGACGCCCGCCCCATTCGTCGAGGGCGCGCACATCTTCGCGACCATCCGGGCGGGCGACGCGATCGTCTACCACCCCTACGACAGCTTCATGCCCGTTCTCGACTTCGTGCGGCGCGCCGCGACGGACCCGAAGGTCGTCGCGATCAAGATCACGCTCTACCGTGCGGGAAGCGAGTCGCCGATCGTCCAGGCGCTCATCGAGGCCCGGCGCAACGGCAAGCAGGTGACCGCGCTCGTGGAACTCAAGGCGCGCTTCGACGAGGAGCGAAACATCACATGGGCCGAGGCGCTCGAGGACGCGGGCGTCCACGTCGTCTACGGCCTCGTGGGATACAAGATCCACGCGAAGATGTGCCTCGTCGTCCGCCGCGAGACGGAGGGCATCCGGCGCTATGTCCACCTCGGCACCGGGAACTACAACCCCGGAACCGCGCAGGTCTACAGCGACATCGGCCTGTTCACGGCGAACCAGGCCATCTGCGCCGACGTGACGGACCTCTTCAACGCCATCACGGGGTACTCCCGGAAGGACGACTACCGCCAGATCCTCGTCTCCCCGATGACGACGCGTTCGGGAATCATCGGCCGCATCGAGCGCGAGATCGCGCGGCACCGGGAGCACGGCGACGGCGAGATCCTCTTCAAGATGAACCAGCTCGTGGACAAGGCGTGCATCCAGGCGCTCTATCTGGCGTCCATTGCCGGCGTCCGGATCCGGCTCCAGGTCCGGGGCATCTGCTGCCTGCGCCCCGGCGTTCCGGGCGTGAGCGACAATATAACGGTCACCTCGGTCGTCGGGCGCTTCCTGGAGCACGTCCGGATCTTCTTCTTCCACAACGGCGGCGACGAGGAGCTGCTCATCGGCAGCGCCGACCTCATGCCGCGCAACCTCGACCGCCGCATCGAGATCCTCGTGCCGATCCGCGACCCGGAGATCCGGAAGACGATCCGCGACGACATCCTGAAGATCCATCTCGCGGACAACGCGAAATCCCGGCGGCTCCTCGAGGATGGAACGTACGTCCGCGTCCTCCCCGAAAAGGGCGAGCCCGTCGTGGACTCGCAACGTCTCATGATGAACCGCGCCGCGGGATACAACCCCGTCCGCGGAGAAGAGGAGAAGCGACATGAACAGCTTCGTTTCTGAGGATCCCTTCCGCTACGCCGCCGAAACGCTCCTCTCCTTCCTCTCGCGCTTCGAGGAGCAGGCGGCGGGCATCGCACCCGGCGCCGACATCGAGTTCCTGCACCGCGCCCGCGTGGCCACGAGGCGGCTCCGGGCGGCGCTTTCGCTTTTCGCGCCGCTCATGCCGGAAGGCCGCGACGACGGCAGGGAGCAGGCCGCGTCCGTCCGCCGCGTCACGAACGCGCTCGGCGCGGCGCGCGACCTGGACGTCCAGATCCTCTTCCTGCGCGAAAAGATCGCCGCGCTCGTCCCGGCCGCCGAATCGGGAAAGGCCCTTCTTCCCGGCCTGAACAGGCTGCTGTTGCGAAAGACGCAATCCCGCGCCCGGCTCGAAGGACGCCTGATCCGGGCGCTGCTCCGCTGGCGCGACTCCGGAACGTCCGACCGGCTCCGGGAGTCGCTTCGCCGCGCCGTCATGGCGTCGGAGGAACGGAACGCGCCCACCGACGACCGGCTCGCGCGCATCGCGGCGCAGGCCGAACGGGAACTCCGCTCGGCGCGGAGCTTCGACCTCTTCGTGCGCGACGAGACGGCCGTGACCGAGCTGCACGAACTCCGCAAGGCGACCAAACGCGTGCGCTACATGCTGGAAATGCTCGACCCGCTCTCCGGCGGCGCGCTTTCGGATGTCGCGGACCGGTTCCAAGCGCTCCAGGACGACCTCGGCGCGATCCACGACTGCGACGTGTGGATCGCCGAGATCCCTCCCTTTCTGGCTCGCGAGCGGGAGCGCACGGTCGCCTACTTCGGCTCGCCGCGCCCCTTCGCGCGGATCGTCGCCGGGGCGGAATTCCTTCTGGACGACCGGCGCGCGGAACGGTCGACGCTCTACGGATCCTTCGTGAAGACGTGGGAGCGGGAACTCGCGGACGGTCTTTTCGGGAGGGCCTCGGACCTCCTGAACGGACGCGGTTCGAACGAAAACGGGGAGGCGGCGGACGCATGAAGATCGTATGCCTTGGCGACGCACACGCCAACCTGCCCGCGCTGGAGGCGGTCCTCGAGGACGCCCGGCGGCGCGGCGGGGATATCGTCATCAATACGGGGGACTTCGTCGGGTACGGCCCCTGGCCGGAGGAGACGACGCAACTGCTGCTCCGCACCCAGGCGGCCGCCGTCATCGGAAACTACGACGCCAAGGCGCTCGAAGCGAAGAAGCGCCTGGACGAATGGAAGAAGAGCAAGGCTCCGGAAAAGATCGAGGCCTTCCTGTGGACCCGTCGGGCGCTGACCCGCGCGACGCGCGACGCGCTCGCGCGCCTGCCCGAAACGCAGCGTTTCACGGCCTCGGGAAAGCGCTTTCTTCTCGCGCACGGAAGCCCCGAATCGCCCGGAGAGTTCATCGGCCCCGAAACGCCCGAAGAACGCCTGAACGAGATCGCCGAACGCTCGGAGGCCGACGTCATCGTCCTCGGCCACACGCACGCCCCCTTCTCGCGCAAGGTCCGGGGCGTCTGGTTCGTCAATCCGGGCAGCGTCGGACGTCCGGAGGGCGGCGACCCGCGCGCCTGCTACGCGATCATCCAGCTGCACGAAGGGTATTTCCGCGTGCAGCACTACCGAGTCCCCTACGACGCGGAAAAAACCGCCGCGGCGCTTCGCGGCCTCGGAATGCCCGAAGCCCTGGCAGGCGTCTTCACGGAGGCGCGGCGGATGGAGCCGATGGACGCAAGCGGCGGAGCGGAGATGGCGCTCGCGCGCCTGACGCCGGAGATCGCGCCGCACAGCCGGCAGACGGCGCGGCTCGCGCTCGCGCTGTTCGACGGAACGCAGGCGCTTCACGGGCTCGGGCCGGACGCGCGGAAGCGGCTGGAGCTGGCCGCGTTGCTTCACGACATCGGCTGGTCCGGAGGGGAGAAGGGGCATCAGAAGCGCTCCATGCGCCTCATCCTGGAACGCTCCGACCTGATCCCCGACGAACGGGACCGGGTTGTCGTCGCGCTGCTCGCGCGCCTGCACGGCGCGAAAGAACCCGACGCGGACGACGAACGCATGAAGGCGCTTTCCGACCCGGAGCGGGACGAGGTCCTGCGCCTGGCGTCGCTGCTGCGCATCGCGGACGGACTGGACTACTCGCATTCGGACGCCGTGCGCGACATCGACGTTCTCGCGGGCGACGACGTCACGATCCGCGTCGGCGCGGAACGCGAGCCGCTCAGCGACATCGGGCGCGCGATGGAGAAGGGCGGGCTCTTCCGGAAGACCTTCGGACGGGAGCTGGTCATCGAGTGGCGCCCCATCTGATCCCCACGGAGGGGCACGTCGTCGGCCTCGTCGATCTCGGGACCAACTCCGTGCGGCTCCTCGTCGTGCGGATCAACACGAACCGGTCGTACACCATCCTGAACCAGCACAAGGTCATGGTCCGGCTCGGCGAGGGAGAATTCGTCAAGCAGCGGCTGCGCCAGGAGGCGATGGAGCGGACGATCCTCGTCCTGCGCCGCTTCGCGGACATGGCCCGGAACCTCGGCGCGGAAGAAATCTACGCGGTCGCCACGTCCGCCACGCGCGACGCGGAAAACCGCGACGTCTTCATCGAACGCGTCCGGAAGGAAGCGGATATCGACCTCAAGGTCATCTCCGGACTCGAAGAGGCGCGGCTGATCTACCTCGGCGTCGCGAGCGGCGTCCACCTCGGGAGCCGGAACGCGCTCTTCATCGACATCGGCGGCGGCAGCACGGAACTCGTCGTCGGCAACCGCTCCGAATACTCGTATCTCGACTCCCTGAAGCTCGGGTGCATCCGGCTGTCGAACATCTTCTTCCTCCCGGACGAAGAGGCCCCCGTCGACGACCAGCGCTACGCCCTGCTGCAGCAGTTCATCCGGAACGCTTCGCTGCGGAGCGTCCAGCGCCTGAAGGAGTCGGACTTCGATCTGGTCCTCGGAAGCTCCGGAACGATCGAAACGCTCGCCGAGGTCGCGCAGCGCGCGGCGGGAAAGGGGAAGCGGCGCGACGAGGAGGGGGACCCCGTCGTCACGATCGACCAGATCGAATCGGCCGTCCGGCTCATCCGGACGACGCCCCTGTCCGAGCGCTGCAGGATCCCGGGGATGGACGCGGAGCGCGCCGATGTCATCCTCCCGGGCGCGGCGATCCTGCACACCCTCATGCAGGACCTGGAGCTGCGCGAAATCCGCGTGTGTTCGCGGTCCCTCAAGAACGGCCTGCTCGTCGACTACCTCATGCGCGGAACGTACGGCGGCTACCTCGAACCCGAAATGTCCGTCCGCGAACAGAGCGTCCTGCAGCTCGGCCGCTCGTGCGGCTTCGACGAGGAACACTCGCGGCACATCGCGGACCTGTGCCTCGGGCTCTTCGACAGCGCCGCCCTTCTGGGGCTCCACGCGCTCGGCGCGCAGGAACGGGAGCTGCTGTACTACGCCGCGCTGCTTCACGACGTCGGCCTCTTCCTCTCGTTCAGCAACCACCAGGCCCACAGCTTCTACATCATCCGGAACGTCGAGCTGCTCGGCTTCCACGCGCAGGAGATCGCGACGATCGCCTCCGCGGCCTTCTACCACCGCAAACGGGCGCCGAAAAAGACGGACCCGGAATTCGCGCTGCTCGACGCGGCTTCGGCGAAGACCGTCCGCGTCCTCTCGATGTTCCTTCGCATGGCGGAGAGCATGGACCGGAGCCATCAGCGCTTCGTCGAGCGGGTGGAATTCCGCCGGAAGGGGAACGTCCTGCTCCTCGACATCCGGGGCGTATCCGGCTGCCAGCTCGAAATCTGGTCGCTCGAAGAGCACATCAAGCCCTTCTCGAAGCTCTTCGGGGAACGCTTCGCGATCCGCGTCGACCCGCAGGACCGTCCGGTTCCGGCGTAGGAAGACCGCGCCGCACGAATCGCGGAGGCGGCCGATTGCCGCGCCTTCCCCAACGGCGCTATACTGGACGCGAGAATATACGCCTTTTCGAGGAGGCCGTCCCGTGAAAAAATTCCTTGTGCAGATCGTCATCGCGGCGTCGATCGCCGCATTTCCGGCGGCAGCGCTTCCCGGATGCGCCGCCGAGCTTCCGAAACCCGTCGCGGAGGTCTGGAACAAGCTCTACGAGACGATGGAACGGACCATCGACCTGAAAGACCGGCACGAATCACTCCCCGATTCCGCGTGGATCGGAGCGGACAAGACGTCGAACGCGAAAAAGATCGACGAACTGCTCGACCGCGCGATGGAGCTTCTGCTCACGTCCGACGTCAACGAGGCGCGCATCGAGATGCGGAAGCTGCAGGAGACCATCCCGGCGATGCGGCGGACCATCGAGGAGTACCGGAACAAGCGCCTCTCGGCCCCCGTGAAGACGAAGCTGCCCTACGTCGTCAAGACCGTGAAGGATTACGACGACCTCATCGCCGAAACGGAAGAGGACATCGCGAACGCGACGAAGGCCGTCGCCGGGGTCCGCTCCCGGATCACGGACAACCTCAGGAGCTACGACCTCCGGCTGGACGACGATCAGCTCGACGTGCTGCTGACCTCCGTCGTCGGCGACGACCTCCTGAAAAACGCGGTCATCTTCGAAAACGTCCGGACCGTCACCACGAAGCTGATGGAACTCGCGGGCGCGAACCGGGACGACATGACGATCGCGCGGCGCTACTACGGAATGTACGTCGTCCTGATCGACGTCCTCATCCACACGCAGAACGAATTTATCCGACGAATCGACGAGGGGTACGTCCCCCGGATCGGACAGATCCGCGAGAGCGTCCGCATGAGCCTCGAAGAGGCCCGGACGGCCCTTGCCGGGCGCGGCTTCTCCGAGACGCAGCGGAAGATCCTGAGCGCGAACGTCGAGTCGAACACGTTCACGCTCCGCGCGGCGAAGCTCTACGAGGAGCTTCTCGGAAGGCAGCGCTCGCAGCTCGTTCTCTGCGTCCACGGGCTCGAACGGGATCGCCGTGTCGCCAAGAACACCTACGACACCGTGCGCCACTCCTCGGACCTGAGCGCCATGATCCAGTCGGGGCTCAAGCTCTTCGACACGCTCATCGCGCTGCAGATCCCCGAGATCCAGACGTTCGAGAACGCCGGCGTCCGGCGCGAGTTCGAGGAACTCACGCGCCGGCTGCGGGAGTAGGTTTCGTCGCCCGCATCGATGACTTCGTTCGTGGGCTTTTCGCGTGCACGATTGCCCGCACGCGCATTGTCGCGCTATACTGACGGCAGTGCAGACTGATGGCCGGATCCGCGAGCGGACGGCCGGAAAGAGGGGGTTGAAACGATGAAGCGGTTCGGCGGAGTCGCGTTTCTCGGCGTGCTGTGCGCCGTTCTCCTGTGCGTTACGGGGCTTCCCGCGCATGCGGGACTGAATCTCGGGGGGCTGTCGGACGAATGGGTGGAGCAGCCGGCGGAAGCGCCCATCAAGTACTTCTACTACCTCATGAAGGAAGGCAATGTCGCGGCGGAGTTCCGCGCGGTGGAAGAAAAGGTTGCGATAAAGATCAATCCGCAGGGATACCTCAAGCTCGTCCAGCAGAACTCGCTGAAGACCGGCTTCGCGAACTATGCGCCCGGCGAGACGACGGAAACGGCCGTCGCCGGAGAGAAGGCGGCCCGGCACGACTTCACGTTCACCCTCGACAGCGGCGCCAAGCTGAAGGGACGCGTCTACTGCTTCCTCAAGGGCCAGGAGGGGTACACGGCCCTGTTCGTGGGCCTCGAGGAATTCTTCGTCAAACTCGAACCGGATTTCGAGGCGGTCGTGAACGGGATGACCCTGGGCGACGCGGTTGTCCCGAGCGGCGTCTTCGCCGCGAGCCCGACGCCCGTCCCGGCGACGCCGACGAAAGCGCCGCTTCCGAAGCCGTCGCTCGGTCTGCCCGTCGCCCCGACGAAGGCCCCCGCGCCGACCGAAGCGCCGAAACCCGAACCGACCGCCGCTCCGACGTCTGCCCCCGCCGTATCGGGCGACTTGCCGGACCTGACGCCTGAAGCGTCCGGCGACGCGAAGCCCGGCGGAATGCCCGCCCTGCCCGAAGACAAATCCACGTTCTGGTCGCCCGAGACGCGGCAGTACGAAGACCCGATGGCCCGAAGCGTCGTGACGCTGCCGGAGACGATCGAGCTCAAAGAGGAGATTCTTCCCGACGAGGTCATCTTCAAGGGGCCGGACGCTTCCGAAATCCGGCTTCTCTTCCCGGTCACCGAAAAGGACCTCGCGAACCGTCTCGACGAACAGACCAAAGAGTGGAAGAACCACGGTTCGTCGCCGATCTCCGGAGAGCTTGCCGGGAGCATCACGCTCTATAGCAAAACCGAGACGGTCCGCAAGGTCCGCCTGATCGCGCACTACAAGGATATCCAGACGCTCGTCGTCGTGACGCTCGCGGCCGCCGACTACGACAAGGCGAAGCCGTGGATCCAGAGGCTCTTCGCCGACGTGAAAAAAAAGTAGCGGCGGAAACGGTTCTGCATACGACTGCGTCATGCTGCACAAGGCGGCTTGCCCGGTCGCGCGGGCGGGCCGCCCTTTTCCAAGGCGCAGCGGTTCGGGACGCTCGGCCTTCCCGCACCGCACACGCTTCGGACGCCTGATCGACGAAAGGGGAACTCCACATCGTGAAACGATTCGCATGGAAGCTGTCGCGGGCCCTGCTCTGCGTCGTCCTCCTTTGCTCGGGGGCGTGCGCCGCGTCGGCGCGTCTCGTTCCGGGGCCCCTTTCCGAAGAATGGGTGGAGCAGGAGGCCAAACCGCCGCTTTCGTCGTTCTACTACCTCGTGAAAGACGGAAAGATCGCCGCGGAGCTCCGCACCGTCGAAGAACACATCCGGATCCGGCTGACGCCGATCGCGTACCTCCGGCTCGTGCAGAAGAACTCGCTGGAAAGCGCCTTCGAGAACTACCGTCCGGGCGCCACGACAGGAGCCGTCGTCGCCGGAAAGCCGGCCGTGCGCCACGACTTCACGTTCAGCGTGAAGAACGGAAACAGACTTCAGGGGCGCGTCTTCTGCTTCCTCGACGGGAACACCGGGCTTGCGGTGCTGTTCGTCGCGCTCCAAGAGGCCTTTGAAGTCCTCGAAGCCGACCTCCGCGCGTATCTGGATGGATTGCGCCTGGACGACGGGACGTCTCCGACGCCCTCCCCGACGCCGGTCGACGCGTTTCCGACGCCGACCCCCTGGCCGGAACTCACGATCCCCGACCTTCCGACCGTCACGCCGCTCCCCGATCGCCCAACAGCGTAGCGCCGCCGTGACGTTCCCGGGAATCGCCGCGCGCTGCGTCCGCTTGTGCGCTGCCGGCAGGAGCGCGCTCGCGCTCGCTGCCGCAGACCTGCTCTCCCGCGGCGCGAACCCCGTCGTCCGGCTCCCCTTCTACTGCTGCCCGTCGGTCGCGCAGCCCTTCGCCGAAGCCGGGTTCGACATGCGCTTTTACTCGCAGGGGGCGGACCTGTCTTCGATCCCCGACGAGACGCCCGCCTCGGGAGACGTCTTCCTCTTCATCCACTGGTTCGGTTTTCCGAACCGCGCGGCCGTCGCGTTTGTCGACGCGTTCGGCGCGGACCGCCCGTTCGCCGTCATCGAGGACTGCGTCCCGGCGAGCCTGTGGGCGTTCGACCGGCCTGCGTCCGCATCGCCGTCCCATCCGCCCGATTATTCCGCGTACAGCTTCCGGAAGGTCCTTCCCGTTCCGGACGGCGCGCTGCTGGCGTCGCAGAGGCTCGTGGACGCCCCAGCGCTGCCGTCCGACCGGACGTTCGTCGCGTCCGCGCTCGCGGCGTTGCGGGCGATGCGTCGAGACGGCGGACGCCGGGAATATCTCCGGCTCTCGCGCGCGGCCGAAGCCCGACTGGACGCGGACGCGTCGGCCCGAGACGCGTCCGCGTCGGGACGTCGCATCCTGACGCGGTGCGACATCGCGACGGCGGCCCCGAGGCGGCGCGAGAACGCCCGCCTGCTCGCGTCCCTGCTGCCGTCACAGCTGCGGCCGTTGCATCCCGATGTCCCGGAGGACGCCGCGCCGCTCTGCCTGCCCGTCCTGCTCGAACGGGGGAGCCGCGATGAGCTGCTGCGCCGCCTGCGCGCCGCGCATGTCGTCCCGCCGCTCGCCTGGGACGTGAACCCGGAGCCGGGCGACCGTTTCGCGACCGACCGCGACATCGCCCGGCGCGTGATCGCGCTCCCCGTGGGGCAGGAGCTTGACGGCGCGGATGTGGAACGCCTCGGGGAGATTCTCAGGAACGCCGTCGCGGGAAGACTGTGACCAGCATGTAGGCGCTTGCGGCGACGAGGATGATCGCAGCGCCCGCGGTGAGGTTGAACGTGTAGGCGAGCTGGAGGCCCGAGAGGGAAAAGGCGACGCCGAGGAGCGTCGAGAGGACCATCATTCCCGAGAGCGACCGGGAGAACCGTTCCGCGATCGACGGCGGGATCGTCAGCAGCGCGATCACGAGGATCAGGCCGACGACGCGGATCGCGAGGACGACCGAGAGCGACAGCACGACGACGAGCGCGTAGTGATAGAACGAGGTCGGAACGCCCCGGACCCGCGCGAAGTCCTCGTCGAACGCGAAGCACAGGATTTCGCGGTAGCGCGTGGCGCAGACGGCGAGGCAGACGGCCAGAAGCCCTCCCATCAGCAGGAGGTCCTGCCGCGTGACCGTGAGGATGCTTCCGAAGAGATAGCTCATGAGGTCCGCGCCCGACCGCGGCGCGAGATCCGTGCAGATCACGCCGACCGCCATCCCCGCCGCCCAGAGCACGCCGATCACCGAGTCCGAGCGGCCCGGGCTCCGTTTCGCGATCCAGGCCATCAGGAGCGAGACGAGCCCCGTGAACGCGAATGTTCCGGCCTCGGGAGGAAGGCCGAGGAAGAGCGAGAGTCCCACGCCGCCGTACGCGGCATGGGCGATTCCGCCCGCGAGGATCACGTAACGCTTGACTACGACGAGCGTTCCGAGGATGCCGCAGAGCGCGCTCGCGAGCAGGGCGGCCAGGAGCGCGTTGCGCATGAAATCGTATTGCAGCGCCTCGATCATGCCGCCCCTCCGTCTTCGCGGTCGCAGTTTCCGTCATGCCGGTGCGGCGCGAGAACCCGGTGCGGAAGGCCGTGCGCGACGAGCTCCACGGGACACGTTCCGTAGGCGAGCGAGAGCATCTCCGGAACGATCTCGCCCTTGTCATGGTAGTAGACGCGCCGGTTGACGCACGCGACGGCCGTGGCCCGGCTCGAAACGGCCGACAGCCCGTGACTCACCTCGACGATCGTGATGCGTCCCTTGAGGGCCGCAAGGCGTTCGTCGAGCACCTCGCCGGCCTCGCGGTCGATCGAGGCCGCAGGCTCGTCGAGAAGCAGCAGGCTCGGTTCGGCGGCCAGCGCGCGGGCGATGAGGACGCGCTGGCGCTGTCCCTGCGAGAGCGACCCCATGAGGTCGTCGCGCCGGTGGGCGAGTCCCATCGCGCCCAAGGCCTCTTCGGCGCGGGATCGGTCGTCGCGGCCGAGCCGCGATCCGCCCGGAGCGCCGCCGGACGCCGGCATGTGCAGCCGCCCCATGAGGACCACGTCGAGAACGGAGACCGGGAAGCCCCGGTTCCGGCCCGCGTCCTGTGGGACGTACCCCACGCCGCGCGCGTCGCCGGCCGGGGCCCCGAGCACGGAGACGCTCCCCGAGTCCGGAGCGATCAGGCCGAGCATGAGTTTGAGCAGCGTGGTCTTGCCGCCGCCGTTCGGCCCCATGCAGACGAGGTATTCCCCCTGCGGGACCGAAAAGGAAACGTCTTCAAGGACGGGGTCTCCTCCGTATGCGAAGGAGACCCCGTCGAACAGGAGTGCGGGAGCGTCGTTCACGCTTTCTTCCTCTTTTCCGTATCCGTCTTCTTCTTTTTCTCGGGTTCCGGCGCCGTTTTCGGGCCGCCGTTTCCGGCAATCGCGGCCTCGATGGCGTCAACGATCGTCGAGAGCACCTTCACGCGCGCGAGCTTCTTGGAATTTGTCGCGACGACCGTCCAGGGCGCCTGCGCGGTGCTCGTCCGGACGATCATCTCCGATGCGGCCTCCTGGTAGAGCCCCCACTTCTCGCGATTGCGCCAGTCCTCGTCGGTGAGCTTCCAGCTGCGTTCGGGGTCGTCCCTGCGGCTTTCGAAGCGGCGGAGCTGCTCGTCCCGGTCGATCTGCAGCCAGAACTTCGCGATCACGACGCCGGTGGACGCCAGGTGCCCCTCCATCTCGTTGATCTCCCGGTAGGCCCGCTTCCAGTCGCGCTCGCCGCAGAAGCCCTCGACACGCTCGACGAGCACGCGGCCGTACCAGCTCCGGTCGAAGATCACGAGCTTTCCGTCATCGGGAAATTCCTTCCAGAAGCGCCAGAGATACGGGTGCGCGCGCTCCCATTCGTTCGGGGCGCCGACCGGAACCACATCGTAGCATCGGGGGTAGAGGGACTCGGTGAGGCGGCGGATCGCTCCGCCCTTGCCCGCGGCGTCGACCCCCTCGAAGACGACGATTCCGGGAAGGCGGGACTGCATCATCGCGATGCCCAGCTCGTGCATCCGACCCTGCAACGCTTCGAGGCGCTTTTCGTACGCGTCCCCGTCGAGGTCTCCGGAGTAGTCGAGCGACGTCATCATGGAGCTTCGAAGCACCGCGTCGGTCGTCCGCGAGGCGCGGCGCTCGGGAGCGGGAACGGGGGCGGCGCGCTCCAGCCAGGCGCTCATCGCGTCCCGGACGCATGTCAGGAACGCGACGGCCGCGTACGATTCGTCCGTCGCGGGGATCACGGTCCACGGCGCGTGCTCCGACTCGGTGGCGCGCAGCATCGCCTCCGCGGCGGCGGCGCGCTCGTCGTACCGCTCGTTCTCCTCGATATCGCCGGCTTCGACGTTCCAGGAGAGTTTGGGGTCCTTCATGCGCTTTTTCAGGCGTTTGCCCTGCTCCTCGCGGGAGATGTGAAGAAACGCCTTGACCACGAGAACGCCCGCGTCGGCCAGCTGGCGCTCGAACGCCGCGACGTCGCGCAGGAAGACTTCGTCGGCGGCGGCGCGCCAGGCCCGGTCGTAAAAGCTCCGTCCGAACACCGCGATGCGTCCGACGGGCGGAATCAGCCGCTGGAAGGGGAGGAGCGACGGGCGCCCTGTGGGGCAGCAGGGCGTTTCGGGGTAATGGAAGGAGTATCCCCTGGGGTCGAGGGCGAGCAGCAGGCGGTTTGCGATCCCCCCCCGCCCGGACGCGGCCCATCCCTCGAGAATGACGACGACCGCCGTATGCCGTTCGGACAGATGGCGCTGCATTTCGCCGATGGAGCACATCAGCTCCCCGACGGCGTTCTGCGCCTGCTTCTTCTTCAGACTCCGGGACAGGTCCACTGTTTCCAGCACGATCCATCACCTCCACGCATCAGTGTACCCTCTCGCGGACGCGATGAAAAGGGACGAGTCGGTCAGGCGAATTCGATCCGGGACCCCCCGTTCCGCTTCGCCGCGTACATCGCGCGATCCACGCGCCGGAGCAGGTCTTCCGCCGACTCGTTCGGTTCGTGGCAGGCGATCCCGAAGCTGGCGCCGATCCCGCCCGCATGCTCCTTCGGCAGGGAGCGGATCAGGTCGAGCGTGCGCCGCGCGAGCGCCATCGCGTCGTCGGGCGTTCCGCGGACGAACACCGCGAACTCGTCGCCGCCCCACCGGTAGAAGGCGTCGCATTCGCGGATATGCTTTCGGATCGATCCGGAAAGATAGGAAAGCACGCCGTCGCCCGCGACGTGCCCCCTCGTGTCGTTGATGATCTTGAAGTCGTCGAGGTCGAACATCACGAGGCAGAAGGCGCTCCCTTCCCCCTGATCCGCGACGATGGCGCGGCGCAGGTCGCGCTCGAACGTCTGCCGGTTCCTGAGGCCCGTCAGGACGTCCGTCTCGGCGGCGACGCGAAGCCGGTCGAGCAGCGCGCCGCGTTCTTCCTCGACGGCCTTGCGCCGCGAGATGTCCATGATGATCCCCATGACGCGGACGGCCTTCCCCGCTTCGTCGCGCTCCATGACCCGCCCGCGCGAGTGGAGCCAGAGCCAGGCCGGATCGCCGGACGCGAAGTCCGCTGCGATGTTCGAGCGGTATTCCGTCTCGTAGCCCTCGTCATCGACGTGGCCGTCAAGGTGCGCCTGAAGCTTCGTCCACACGCGTTCCCGGTCCTCCGGGTGGATCCGCCGCCTCCATTCGGACATGGAGTACACGCGGTCCTGCAACGGGCGTCCTCCCGCGAGTCCGCCGCCGCGAAGCACGCGGATCGTGTCGGACGGCACGTTCCACTCGAAGAGCAGCGAATCGCCCGCGACGATGGCCATCGTCAGGCGTTGTTCGTCTTCCCGGAGGCGCTTTCGTTCCGATTCGCGCACCAGCGCGTTGCCCAATATGTCCGAAAAGATCCGGAGCATCGGAAGGTCCTGTTCCGACCAGGTTTTCGCCTGCATCCGGGAACTCAGGCAGACCACGCCCGCCGGCTCCTTGCCGGCGAAAACGAGGACGCAGAGCATCGACGCCGTCTCCAGCCGGATCAGCAGCGTGCGTTCCGGCGACGGGGGCATGGCGGAGACATCGGGAAGGATCAGGGAGCCGTTGCGAAGGATCTTCGCGAGAACGGCCTCGAAGGACTCGTCCGGGAGCGTCGCGTGATCCCGGAACGAGGGCATCCCCTCGTCGAGCCATTCGGAGACGCACTCCGCATCTCTGACGTTCCCGAAGAGGTGGAGGCTCACCCGCTTCGCCCCGTAGAAGCGGCCGATATCGGCGAGGGCCCTGTCGACCGCGCGTGCGAAGTCGTCGGCGAACATGAACGTCGACGAGAGCGACGCGATCAGCTTCTCGAATTCGATGCGCCAGCGAAGCCCCGCCTCGGCCTCGCGGCGGCGCGTGACGTCCCGGCCGACGCCGACGAAGACGGAGCGATTGCCCCAGACGCCCGCGATCATGCGGACTTCGAGGTAGCGGGGCGCGCCTTCGGCCGCGGCGATGGGAAGCTCTTCCTGCCATTCGCGCACGCGCGATTCGCGAAGAAGCCGTTCGACGGATGCGTGTCCCTCGGGATGAACGATGCTTTCGAGGCGTCGTCCCCGGAGCGACGCGCGATCCGCGCCGACGAAGCAGTGCACCGCCTCGTTCGTGTCCAGGATGCGTCCCGAGCGGTCCAGGACGAACACGCAATCCCCGACCGAATGGACGAGCGACACGATGTCCGACTCCATCACGCGCAGCGCGGAACGCACGTTCCGGAGCGCGGTGACGTCCATTCCCGTTCCGGCCAGGCTCGACGGCTTTCCGTCGGCGTCCCACGATACGGGACGCCCGGACGCGACGATCCAGCGGAAGCCCCCGCCGGGGAGCATCACGCGGTGACAACAGCGAAATCGCCGTTTCACCCCCTGGGCGACGGCGTCGAGGCGTCCGAGTATTTTTGTCTGATCCTCCGGGGGAATGATCGCGAAGAAGCGGTCCAGTTCGCCTTCGAGGCTGTCTGCATCCCGGCCGATAACGCCCTTCGCCTGCTCGGAAAAACGGACCCGCCGGTCGGGAAGACTGCATTCCCAGAAAAAAGCCGCATCGGACTTCCAGAGTTGCCGAACGATCTCCTCCGATTCCTGTCTGTTCATTCGCACCACCGGATTTCCTCCGGCGCGGAGAACATCGCGAGAACGCGGCCGGAGGATTCTGCGGAACCTTCCATCTATCGTACGTGCAGAATACACTCCCGACTCATATAGATCAAGGGCCCCCGTCGAAATAGTCCGGGGGCCCCTGACCGGATTCACGAAAACGAACGGGAGTACGGGCCGGCGCTAGCGGACGCGCACCACCGCGAAGTGGCGGCGCAGCGGGTAATTGCCCCTCTCCCAGCTTCGCGCGTACTCGAAGGTCAGGATCGCGTACCCCCGCTGGACGGTCGAAAAGACCCAGACATCGGAGCCGCCGCGTCCCGCCATGCGTCGGGAGCCCGTCTGCGAATCGGAGAAGAAGTTTCCTTCAAGGCGAACGATCGCCTGGTCCCCAAAATCGGCTATCTTCCAGGAGTACCCCGTTGACGGATTCGACCCGAGGCGCACGACGAAATCCGTCCCGACGCCCGTCTCCACGAACTGCACGGAGATGCTCGACGGCATCCCGCGGGGAATCACGATATTTTCGAGCCGCACCCCGCCGCCCGATCTCGGCGAAATCCGGAACGTCAGCGGGACGTCGGGCCGGACATCGGAGAACGCGCAGACGCCGCGGCCGTCCGTGACGCCGTCGAGCGTCTCGCGGCCGTCCCAGATGCGGATGGCTGCGTCCGACATCGGGCCGTCCTCTCCCGTCACCAGGATCTGGAACATGCCCGCATCGGGGCGAGGCGGGACGGGCCGTCTCTCCGGTCCCTGCGGAGCCGCGAGAACCGCCGCGCCGAACGCGGGAGCCATCGTCGCCGCAAGGATCGCCACCGACAGGACGAGCGCCGCAGCCTTTCCGAACGAAGTCAGTCGCATATCCGTCACCTTCCTTGAGAAAAGTTTTTTTCCGGGCTTTCACGCCCGGCCTATCGCCGGACCGTACAAATGTAGTATAACATGGTTCAATTCCGCGACTCGTCCGTATCTTCGCGTATGTGAAAAGAAGTCGGCGTCTTCTTTACAGTTGTACTTTTTGCAATACACAGCGACGCGTCCCTTGCTTTTTCGGCGACGCGGCGCTTAGGATAGGCGCGGCGAGCGGAGAGCGAGCGGAAGTATCTCATACAGGAGGTGTTGCGCATGCGAATGGCTGTACTGATCAAACAGGTTCCGGCCACCGAGAACATCAAGATCGACGAAAAGACCGGAACCATGATCCGCGAGGGCGTCGAGGCGGAGCTGAATCCGCTCGACCTTCACGCGGTGGAGGAGGCGGTGCGCCTCAAGGAGCGGCTTGGGGGCGAGATCACCGTCATCTCGATGGGGCCGCCCGCGGCGCGCCGGGCGATAGCGTCCGCCATCGCGATGGGGTGCGACCGGGGCTTTCTGATTTCAGACCGCAAGTTCGCCGGGTCGGACACGCTCGCCACGTCGCTGACCCTCGCCGCGGGCGTCAGGAAGGCCGGAGAATTCGATCTCATCTTCGCGGGCGAACGCGCCACGGACGGAGAGACGGGGCAGGTCGGCCCGGCCGTCGGGCGGTATCTCGGCGCGTCGGTGTTCACGTACGTCTCGAAGGTCGCGTCCGTCGAAGGCGGGCGGATCGTCCTGGAGCGGGCCGTCGAGGGAGGCCACGAGACGGTCGCCGCCCCGTTGCCCGCGCTGCTCTGCGTCGTCAAGGAGATCAACACCCCCCGCTTGTGCACGCTTGCGGGCAAGATGCGCGCGCGCCGGACCGAGATTCCGCTCCTCGACGCAGCGTCGCTCGGAATACCGGACGCGAAGCTCGGCCTGGGTGGTTCGCCGACGAAGGTCGTCCGCGTCATGTACCCCCAGATCACGCGAAACGGAAAGATCTTCTCGGCGGCCGACGATCCGGACGGTGCGGTCCGGGCGGTCTTCGACCTGTTGCGGGAACACGGAGCCATCGAGGAGGCGACTTCGGATGCCGAATAGCCGCGGAGACGTGTGGACCCTTGCGGAGGTGCGCGACGGAGCGATTCATTCCGTCTCGTGGGAACTGCTTGCCTGGGGACGGAAACTCGCCGACAAGCTCGGAAGCAGGCTCGCGAGCGTCGTCCTGGGCTCGGGCGTCGCGGACAAGACGGACAGCCTGATCCATCACGGCGCGGACGTCGTCTACGTCGTCGACGAGCCCGAACTCGCGACCTACCGGCCGGACGCGTACAACGCGGTCCTCGTCTCGCTCGTGAAGGAGTACAAACCGGAGATCTTCATCGCGTCGGCGACGACGACCGGGCGCACCGTCATGCCCGTGCTCTACGTGGACCTCGAGACGGGCCTCACGGCGGACTGCACCGGCCTCGACATCGATCCCGAAACGAAGCTGCTGCTCCAGACGCGGCCCGCGATCGGCGGCAACGTCATGGCCGATATCCGGACGCCCAACACCAGGCCCCAGATGTGCACGGTGCGTCCGCGCTCCAAACGGCCGCTCGCGCCCGACGCGAACCGGCGCGGCGAGGTCATCGTCAAACGCGGCGCCGCCGCGGATCTGGCCTCCATCTACCAGTTCCTCTCCTTCGACCGCGAAAAGGCCGTCGGCCTGCCGATCCAGGACGCGGAAATCATCGTCGCGGGCGGCAAGGGCATGAAGAACCCCAAGAACTTCGCGCTGCTCGAAGAACTCGCCCGACGGCTCGGCGGCTCCGTCGGCGCGTCGCGCCAGGCCGTGGACCTCTCCTGGGCGCCCTACTCGGCCCAGGTCGGCCTCTCCGGAAAGTCCGTCACGCCGAAAATCTACATCGCCTGCGGCATCTCGGGCGCGGTGCAGCACCTGGCGGGAATGTCCGCCGCGGATACGGTCATCGCGATCAACACCGATCCGGACGCCCCCATCTTCCGCGTCGCGGACATCGGAATCATCGGAAACGCGATGGAGATCGTCCCCAAGCTCATCGACATGTGTCCGGGCGGATGCGGCAGGAAGGGAGGCGAGGCCCGATGACGCGGGAATACGGAAAGGTGACGCCCGAAATCGTCGCGGAACTCCGCGGCGCGGCGGGCGCGCGAAACGTCGTCACGGACGACAAAGACACGATGGAGAACTACTCCTACGACGAGGCGGGACAGCTCTTCGGCCACATGCCCGACGTCGTGATCCGCGTGGACAACACGGAACAGGTCTCGGCCGTCATGAAGATCGCGTCGAAATACAAGATCCCCGTCACGCCGCGCGGCGCGGGCAGCGGACTGGCCGGATCGGCCGTCCCGGTCCACGGGGGCATCGTCCTGTCGCTCGAAAAGATGAACCGGATCCTCGAGATCGACCCGGTCAACAGGGTCGCCGTCGTCGAGCCGGGCGTCGTCACGAACGAACTCTGCAAGGCCGTCGCGGAAAAGGGATTCCTCTACGCGGGCTACCCGATGAGCACCGAGACGAGCTTCATCGGCGGCAACGTGGCCACGAACGCGGGCGGCGGCAAGGTCATCCGCTACGGCAGCACGCGGCGGCACGTCATGGGACTCGAGGTCGTCCTGGCCTCGGGGACGGTCCGCAACATGGGCGGCACGATCCGGACGGCCACGTGGGGGGACCACCGGGGCCAGCGCAGGGCCGGCTCGGACGGCACCCTGGGCATCATGACGAAGATCATCGTCAACCTGGAGCCGAAGCCCGGCAAGGTCGTCAACCTCCTCACGGCCTTCGGGACGCTCGACGAAGCCGTGGACTGCGTCGCGAAGGTCATCCGGTCGGGCGTTCCGATCATCTCCTGCGAAATCCTCGACCGGCTCTCGACGGCCATCACGTGCCGCTACCTGAACACGAGCCTGCCCTATCAGGACAAGGCGGCGGCCTACCTGATCATCCAGATCGAGGGCGACACGGACGAGCGGCTGGAGGACTCCTACGAAAAGGTCGGCAAGATCCTCATGGACGGCGGCGCGCTCGAGGTCTTCGTGGCCGAGAGCCGCACCGAATCGGCGGCGATATGGAACGTCCGGCAGAACCTCGCCGAAGGCGCGCGCAACTACGATCCGTACGCGTCGCTCTCCGGCGACCTCGTCGTTCCGCTGTCGGTCGTGCCCGAAATGGTCGCGGAGAGTCAGGCGGCCGCGAAGCGCCGCGGCATCGAAATGGGGCTTCTGGGGCACATCGCCGACGGCAACCTCCACCCGATCATCTTCAAGCCCAAGGACATGGAGCCGCATCACTGGGCGGAATTCGCGGAGGAGTACTTCGAGGAACTCGTCGGCGTCGCCGTGCGCCTCGGCGGCGTGGGCAGCGGCGAGCACGGCGTCGGGTTCGTCAAGATGCCGATCTTCCTCGGAACCAAGTCGGACGAGGAACTGGCGATCCTGCGGGGCATCAAGGCGTCGTTCGATCCGGACAACATCATGAATCCGGGCAAGGTACTGGGAGACTTCTAGAGAGCGCTGTATCGGACGGGGCGTCAAGGCAGGCAACATATCGCAAAGGGGGGTTCGGAAATGGTGAGTAAGGCATGGGGACCACTGGCGGTTGCTTTCGTATGGTTCACAACGCACTTCGGCGGCGGCTTCGCGAGCGGCAGGCAGCTCGTGGACTTCTTCGTGGGCTACGGATGGTACGCGGCGTTCACGCCCGTCCTGGCCATCCTGATCGTGGGATTCGTCCTGTATTACGCCTGGGAATTTTCCTTCATTCATAAGGCATACGACTACCGGGAGTGGATGGACCGGTTCTTCCATCCGTATTCGGTGTTCTTCTCGAACGCGTTCGAGATCATGTACCTCATGATCCTCCTGATCGCCTCGGCGGTCGCCATCGCCACGGGCGGAACGGTCATGCAGCAGCTCATGGGAACCGGCTACGTGATGAACACCGTCATCGTCGCGGTCTGCATCTTCTTCCTCACCATCTTCGGCGCCGAGGTCGTCCGCCGGGCCGCAACGGTCATGGCGCTCCTGATCATCATCGGGATGCTCATCATCTACGTTGCGAATCTGTTCGTGAACCTGCCGCTGCTGATCGGGGTGCTGAAATCCGCTCCAGCTCCGAAGGGCTTCGGCGAGGCCTTCTGGGCCATGTCGAAATATATCGGCTTCCAGGCGTGCGCGATGGGCGCGTACATCGCGGTCGCGGACGCGCTGATGAGCCACGAGGACGTCAAGAAGGCCTTCTGGTACGGCGTCATCGTCAACGCCGGCGTGCTCTGGCTCGCGACGCTCGGCGTTCTGGCCCACTATCCGACGATCCTCGCGGAGAAGGTCCCTGTTCTGTACGTCGCGGCGCACGGCGGCGGCGGCGCGTTCGGAACCGGAATCGTGTCGATCCTGATCTTCCTCGCGGTCGTCTCGACGGGCGTCAGCCTGATCTACGGCGTCGCGCGGCGCATCGTGGGCTGGTGGGGACGGACGCACCGGGGAAGCAACGAACGCACGACCAACGTCATCGCGTCGCTCGTGTACGTCCTGATCACCTGGGGCGTCGCGCTGTTCGGCCTGCTTCCGCTGATCGCGAAGGGGTACGGCTACCTCGGCTCGATCGCCATCTTCCTGCTCGTCATCCCGATCCTGTTCGTCGGGCTGTTCCGCTCGGGGAGCTGGAAGGCGGACTGATTCCGTCCCGAAACGCCGCAGCACACAAGCGCCCGGCCGTCCGATATGGAGGCCGGGCGCTTTTTGTGTCTCCGGACGCGGGCGCACCGGTCGGTTCGTTCCGCGGCGATCCTGTTCTTTACGCGGAACTGCGGTCGTGTTATGCTCGCGCTTCATTCCATGCCATCTTTGCAAAAGAGAGGTTTTTTCGTGATCACGCACCATATTTCTCCAAACGAGGCATCCCCGGTTTCCCCCGTCAGGGCGCACGGACTGTTTCTGCTGCTGGCGTCCGCATACTTTCTGAGCATCTTCCTGCGCACCTCGGCGGCGGTGGTCATGCCCGCGGAGGCGCAACGCCTCGGGATGAGCGCTTCCCTGATCGGCTTCCTGTCGAGCCTGCACTTCTACTCCTACGCGTTCATGCAGCCCGTGTCGGGCATCCTTCACGACCGCTTCGGACCGCTGCGCGTCACGGCCGCGGGGATGCTCCTGGCGGCCCTCTCCAACGCCCTCGTCGCGTGGGAGTCCACGCCCGCGACGCTCGGGGCGTGGCGCTTTCTCTCGGGCTTCGGACTCGCCCCGATGTACTCCGCCGCGCTCGTCTTCCAGGCGTACGCCTTCCGGCCGGAACGCTACTGCCTCTATTCGGCCGTGAACTTCACGATTGCGGATTTCGGCTCGGTCGCGTCGGTGATCTGCCTGGGGTTCGCGCTCGACCGCTTCGGCGTTCGCGGCTCGTTCGCGACGCTGACTCTCCTGTGCCTGTTGATGTCCGTTTCCCTCCTCTTCCAGGCGCGTCACGACCCGGTCCGGCGCGCTGCTCCGGTCCGCCCGCAGGGGGCGGTCTGCGGTCTGCGATCCCTGATCGCCGGGCTCCGTGGCGCGGCCGGAACCATCCGGCGCTCCCGTTCGCTGCTCGCGATCCTGCCCTGCTGGATCATGTCCAGTTCGTCCCATCTCGCCTTCCAGGCGTTGTGGTCGGTCTCATGGTATACGGCCGCCTACGGGTGCGCGCCCTCGAC
>CALMZW010000333.1 GCA_937870605.1 uncultured Synergistaceae bacterium | reverse complement strand
TCTCGTAATGAAGAATAGATGCCTCTTCCGGTCATTCGTTTCTCCCTTGCGTGACCATTCATGTCAAAAGTGGCGGTCGACTGACCGCCACTCAAAAGGATTCCCAAGATGTATTGTTCGGTATCCCTTCATCAAAACGGAACGTTTACGAAGGACATAGCCTTCTGTATATCTGTTCGCACCCATGCCAGACATCCGTCCGCGGCCCGTTGAATCACTTCGGGCAAAAGTTCCCGCTGATCCCGGTCGAAAACTCCCAGAACCCACGACGCTCTGTCTCTGCCTTCCGGTTGCGCTCCGACCCCGATGCGAAGACGCGGGGCATCGAGCGTCCGAAAGGCGCCCAGCACCGACTCGAGTCCTTTCTGGCCTCCTGAAGAACCCTTGGCCCGAAGACGCAATGTTCCAAAGGGCAGGGCCACGTCATCGCAGATTGTCAGGACATCTTCCGGCGGACAGTCATAATAGCGGGCAGCCTCTCCTACCGCTCTGCCGCTGAGATTCATGAATGTCAACGGCTTCAGCAGAACGCATCGTTGCCCTTCAAGAAAACAAGGTCCCCAAGCCATCGAGGAAAAACTGTCCTTCGGAATCCCCAGACGAGACTGCTCGACGATCTGGTCGATAACCATCCATCCGACATTATGTCGGGTCAAGGCGTATTCATAGCCGGGATTACCAAGCCCGGCAAGAATCTTCACTCCGTGCTACTCGACTTCCTCTCCGGATTTCGCCTTCCCCTTCGCAAGGACTTCGACTTCCTTGGGTTCTTCTTCGGAGAGTTCGGCAGCCTCTTCGATGGCGGCTCTCGGAGTAATGACCGTTACGACTATTTCGTCGGTATGCATCTTTAGTTCGGCGCTGGCCGGGAAGGTGAGATCCCGTACATGAATGCTCTTTTCCAGTTCCAGGTTCGTGACGTCGATGACGATCGCATCCGGGATTTCTCCCGGAAGGACATCCATTTCAATGTCATGGAGAAGTTGATCGATAACGCCGCCCTGCTTCAGTCCGATGCACGTTTCACGCCCGACAAGCTCAACCGGAACATTAACCATAATTTTCCTGTCACTCATCAGCTGCATGAAATCGACATGCAGGATCTTTCCGCTGATGCAGTCCCGTTGTACTTCGCGCATGAGACACAGTTCTTTTTTCCCGTCGGGAAGCTCCACGCTCAACCTGGTCGTTTCCTTGTGAGCGGAGTTCGCAAACGGTGCAATAACGGAACTTTTAACCTTGACCGCTATTGTTTCCTTCATTCCCGGACCGTATACGACCCCCGGGACATATCCGGCCGCGCGCATCATGCTCCGTGCGCCCTTTCCCTTTTCCGTACGTTGTTCCACGGTGATATTCGAAATACCCGACATGCTTCTTTTCCTCCTTGCGATTCTTCGAATGCAGTCTCAATCGAAAAGACTGCTTACGGACCTGTCACTGTGAACCCTGAGAATAGCCTCTGCGAAAAGAGGTGCTATGGACAATTGGATTATTTTATCTAATTTTTTCTCTTCGGACAAGCGAATTGTATCCGTCACGATCAGTTCGTCGATTTCGGACGCTTTCAGCCGTTCGACAGCTGGACCGGAGAGAACCGGATGCGTCGAACATGCGAACACTCTCGTCGCGCCGCGTTCCTTCAAGCCTTCCGCAGCGTTGCACAGCGTGCCGGCCGTATCCACGATATCGTCGACAAGCACGGCGACTTTTCCTCGAACGTCGCCGATGATATCCATCACTTCGCAGAGGTTCGCCACCTCATGCGATCTCCTTTTGTCGACGATTGCAAGATCAGCATTCAAAAAAACAGCGAAGCGTCGCGCACGAACGACTCCGCCGACATCCGGGGCGACGACGACGACGCCGTTTTCCTTCAGGTCGTCATACAGATTTTCCTTAAAATACGTTGCCAGAAGGGGCACGCCCGTCAGATGATCGACCGGAATATCGAAAAAACCCTGAATCTGCCCCGCGTGAAGATCTGCGGAAATAACACGGTGCGCACCGCTCCATGAAATGAGGTTTGATATGAGTTTCGCAGAGATCGGATCGCGCGCCTTCGTCTTCCGGTCCTGCCGCGCATAGCCAAAATACGGGATCACGACGTTGATGCGATAGGCCGACGCTCTTCGAAGCGCATCAAGCATAATCAGAAGTTCGACGATGTTTTCATTGACCGGATTGCACAAAGGTTGCACAACGAAAACATCCGCGCCGCGAACGCTTTCCTCTATGGAAAGTCCGATTTCGCCATCAGAGAATCGGAAATGCTTCGCAGAAGCCAGCCCCGTTCCGAGTTCGCTGCAGATTCGCCTCGCGAATTCCGGGTGCGCCGTCCCCGAAAAGATTTTTAACTCTCTGGAACCGGAACCCATATCAATTTCCTCCTTCGTTTTTGCGCGAATTCTTCTTCTTTCCCCATCCGGGAATATTTCTCTGCTTCGCCCGCGCAACAGCCAAATCACCTTCCGGAACGTCCTGCGTTATGACGGATCCCGCGCCGGTAAAGGCATCGTCGCCAAGTTCGACCGGCGCAACGAACATGGTATCGCTTCCAACAAAGCACCTGTTTCCTATCTTAGTCGGATTTTTCCGGATGCCGTCGTAATTGCACGTGATCGTCCCCGCACCAATATTCGTGTCCTCTCCGATCTCCGCGTCTCCAATATACGACAGATGGGGCACCTTCGAGCGCTCGCCTATGGTGCTCTTTTTCACCTCGACGAACTTTCCGACATACGCGTCTCTGGCGACCTGCGCTCCATCCCGAAGATACGCAAAAGGACCAATCTTCGCCCCTGTAGCGATGCTGCACGATTCGAGCACCACGTGGTCAAGAATAGAACAGCCTTCCGAGATGACGGAATCCCTGACAACGCTGAAACTGCCGATCGTGGTTCCCGAACCGATTGTAGAGCTGCCATAGATCTGCACAAACGGAGAAAGTTCCACATCGGACGCAAGTGTCACGCCGGGACCGACAAAAACTGTCTCCGGCGCCTGAAACCGGGCGCCCGCATCCGTCCATCCGTCAATGATTTCGGATCTCTTGCATGAAGCCGCCTCCGCAAGTTGCCGGGAGGAATTGACCCCGAGGAATTCTGTCTCCGAATCGGAGCGAACAGCCTCGACCCGATGACCGTTTTTTGCAAGGAGTGTCAGGATATCAGGCAGGTAGTACTCCCCCTGCGCATTCTCGTTGGAAAGAAAGTCGATAACGGAATCCAATGCCGGGACGGAAAAGACATACACACCGCTGTTGACCTCTGTAACACGTTTTTGATCTTCCGTGGCGTCCTTTTCCTCAATGATCCGGCATCCGTCATCGCTTCTCAGGACTCTTCCGTATCCGGAGGGGTTACTGGCGGAAAAACTTATGAAGGAACACGCGGCTTTCATTGCACAATGATGATCTATCAGGCGGGAAAGCGAATCAGGGGTGATCAGGGGGACATCTCCGGGGAGAACAAGCACATGCGAAAAGGAAAGCCACCACTCCCTGGCGATCTGAAGCGCATGTCCCGTTCCGAGTTGCTCATGTTGCCATACGATTGCGCTCCCGGGAAACGATTTCCCAAGATATTCCGAAATGAGCGATCCCTTATGACCGACAACAACGGCTGTAGGACCGGCATGAAGCGAATGAACAGCTGTAAGGCCGTAATACAGAAGGGGTTCGCCAAGGATTTTCTGCATCGCTTTCGGTCGGTCGCTCCGCATGCGAACGCCCTTGCCGGCCGCAAGAATGAGAGCCCCTACGATACAATTCCGTTCCATACAGCACCATCCACCTTTCGGGGATCCGAAAACACGAAAAAGGGGGGAGCCGTTTGTTGGTCCCCCGCAACACATCAGTAGTGGCTGGGGTGGCTGGACTCGAACCAGCGAATGACGGAGCCAAAGTCCGTTGCCTTGCCAACTTGGCGACACCCCAACGTAAAAGACGAGAAATATACTAGCAAAGCGGATTCGTCACTTCAAGGGGAAAAACGAGATTCGCCGAAATACGCATCTTTTCTTGACAGTCCGTTGCTCTTGAAAAAAGCACCCCTTGCATACCGACTGTTTACACTCCCCTATTTCCCACAGGAAGGGAGATTGTAAACATGGGACAGATTGTAACACTTCGGCAGGAAAAAGCACTCTCTTGGAATGACCACCTTGCCGTTTTCGCCCTCACGATCAAAGCACAGGGGAAAGCGCCCAGAACAATCAAGGATTATCTGTATCACGTCGGCAGATTCTTCACCCGGTTCCCGGATGCTCTCGAATCCCCCGAGAAGGGAAAGCTCGCCGTACTTTCTTTCCTCGCGGACGAAGGGATCAGCCCGACCGAATTCAATCATCGTCGCGTCTATGTAGGCCAGTTCTTTCAATGGCTCATCGGCGAGGGACACGTTGCCCGGAACCCGTTCGAGGGAATGCGCAAGCGCAAGGAAACCGGGAGAATCGTTGACGTGGATATGGACACGATCACGGCGTTGCTCGACCTTCCCGACCGTTCGACGTGGACGGGGAAACGCGACTATGCCCTGATGCTCTTCTCCGTCGATACGGCGACGCGCCCCGGAGAATCCCTCCAGCTTCAACCGGCAGACTTCGACTTGGCCCGGGCCGAAGTGACGATCCCCGCGCACGTATCGAAGACGCGAACGCCGCGAACGCTCCCCATGTCCGCACAGACGATCAAGGCGATCAGGGAATTTCTCGATATACGTCACCCTTCTTGGAAAGCATCGGTTCCGGTCTTCTGTTCACAGGACGGGTTACGCATGTCCGAAAACTCATGGTGTCACCGGATGAAAGCCTACGCCGCCCGTCTCGGGAAGCCGATCACGCCGTACAGTCTTCGACACGCCGCCGCAACGCTCCTTCTTCGGTCAGGAGCAAACGCCTTCGCTGTACAGGCGCTTCTCGGTCATACGACGCCGTACATGACACAGAGATACATCCACCTCGTAAGCTCCGACCTCAAAGATCAGCACGCCCGTTTCAGTCCCATCGGTCAGATCGTCGGAGAACGGCAGAGAGTAGGGAAAAAGGCATGATCCGCGAGGAAAAAGCCGCGTTTTCCTATCCTCGCGGCCCGGGCCGATGCGCACGACCGCCGTAGAAGCCCGTAGAGGCATGCTCTTTTCCTCAAAGGATA
>CALMZW010000332.1 GCA_937870605.1 uncultured Synergistaceae bacterium | reverse complement strand
ACCTTACCACCGCTCCCTGAGCGGTTCCAGCGGGGTTTGTCGTCTTTTCTGGCTGTGGTTCGATGGGTTCTCGTATGACCGGACAAAAAAACGGGGGATATTCGGCTGCCATAGAAAGTGAGAGACGCAAACGCATCCGTGGTCTATAATGCAATGGAAGAGCAATACAGGAGGGGATCATGACACGCACGTATAAACCCCGAAGAACTCCGGCGAAGCCCAGGGAAACGCCGAAAAAACAGGAGATCGCGCCGCACGAGAGCCCGGCGGCCGTCGTTTCGCTGACGAACGGGCACATGCCCCATGTCCTCATGCCCGAGGACATCCAGGCGCAGAACACGCTCGCCGTCCTGATCGACGCGGACAACGCCCAGCCCGCGATCATCGAGGGCCTGCTCGCGGAGGTCGCCAAATACGGCGTGAGTTCCGTCAAGCGCATCTACGGCGACTGGACCACCCCGCAGCTCGGGAGCTGGAAGACCGTCCTGCTGGAATACTCCATCCATCCGGTGCAGCAGTTCCGCTACACCGTCGGAAAGAACGCCACGGACAGCGCGATGATCATCGACGCGATGGACCTTCTCTACACGGGACGTTTCGACGGGTTCTGCCTCGTCTCGTCCGACTCGGACTTCACGCGCCTCGCCTCCCGCATCCGCGAAGAGGGCAAGCGCGTGATCGGCTTCGGGGAGAAGAAGACCCCGCGCGCGTTCGTCTCCGCCTGCGACAAGTTCATCTACACGGAGCTGCTGCTGGAGGAAACCGACACGAGCGCCCGCGTCCGCAAGAAGTCCGCGAAGGATCTGCGCGCGGACACGCGGCTTCTGAACCTCTTCCACGCGGCCATCGAAGCCGCGTCCGACGACTCCGGCTGGGCCCACCTCGGCGCGGTCGGAACGAACATCGTCAAGCAGGCGCCCGAATTCGACCCGCGCAACTACGGCTTCAAGAAGCTCGGCGAACTCGCCGCCGCGCTGGGAATCTTCGACGTGGACCGCAAGTCCAACTACGTCCTCATCAGGGACAGCCACAAGCACGAAGGCAACGAGTAGCCCCGGCCCGAAATTCGGGAACGCCGCGCATCAATGTCCGCGGCGTTTTTGTTTCGCTTTCTCCTGCGACAGCCGGAACCGCCGCTCCCGCTCCTCACGGCGTTCCGCGCTTCGCCTCTCCGAACGCTTCCCGATCTGTCGCTCCCGCTCCGCGGCCAGGGCAAGCTGCGACTTCGTCGAAACCGGAGGCGCGGTCATCGCGCGCCGCGCTTCCCTGACGCGCCGCCGGTAGTTTAGTGCGCGCATCCCGTCGCCCGCTTCCGTGGCGGCAGCCCCGTCCTCCGGACGCACGGCCGCGACGAAACGCAGGATGTCGTCTTCGGAAGGCTCGGCCCCGAAGACACGCCGGACGACGCGGAGTTCTCCGCCGTCCTCCCATTCGAGAATCCCTGTCCAGAACTGCCCATCGTGAAAGATCGCACAGGTCGCCATAAAAAAAGTCCCCCTCCGTATCGGCAAAAGCGATACCAGAGGGCAACGGACGACCCGCGGTTGCGGGAGGGTTACTGCGTCGCTCCGGAATTTCCGGAACGGCGGCCCGGACTACCAGCCGGGAGCCGTGTTTTCTTGCCCCGAGTTCAGTGAAGTTGTGATCCGGCGCGCGTCGGCGCCGACGGAGCGTAGTATACACGATTTTCACGGAAAACGAACGCGGGGGGAGACCTTCCGTTCTCCCCCTGCGTTCCTGTCAGAGGTCGTACTGTTCCTTCACGAAGGGAAGGAGACCGATTCTTACGAGCCGATCGACGGGACAGCGGAACGTCACCATGACGACGCCGGGCGCGCGGCCGATCTCGATGGCGCCGGATACGGTCGCCCGGTTCTTCACCTCGGGGACGGACATTTCCAGCACTTCGGCCGCACGGGTCAGACCATTGTCGATGGCGGCGTTCATCGTTGCCCCGGAGCCGATGAACGTGACCGGCGCGGTCTCCTCGATTTTGTCCATGCCCCACTTCCCCGCGAGTTCCATCGCCCGCCTCTTCTCCTCGCACGACAGCGGCTTCGCGAGGTGCGGCAGGTCTTCCTCCACAGGGAGCAGAATCGGGCCGGACAGCGCAAGCCCCTTGATCACATGAACCTGGAGCGTGACGACGCCCGCAACGTCGGCCGTGTGTCCCGCGATTTCGCCGTTCCCCTGAAACGCGTGCATGTCGCCGACGTAGACGCCGCCGCCCGGGACCTTGACCGGGCAGATCAACACGGCCCCCGCGCGGACCTGGTTGACGTCCATGTGCCCGTCCGTCCGGTGTTCCAGCTGTTCGGCCGTCTTCGCGTACTCGTGCGGGGCGCCGACGAGAAACGCGCCGAAATCCCCCGCGTTGTGCGAATCGGGAAAGGGCAGCGACGGCGTCGTCCCGAGCTGCCCGAGGAAGGGCCGCATCCGTGTCGCCATGCCGACGATGTCGTGCGGCGCAATCACGAGGATCGGATTCTGGATGGAGTTCTCGGGGCGCGACGAATAGAAGAGCGCGTCGTCCGCAACTGTTTGTGCGCCCTTTTCGTCGAGCGTCACGGCGATGCCGTGCTCGTGGTCGAAGACGATCGTGTAGCCGTTCGTGAACGCGAACGGCGAAATCTCCGCCCCGCACGAAGCGCACCGGACGGAACCCTGGCCGGTTCCCTCAAGCACCGTCTTGGGGTGGTACGCGCCGCATTTCGGACATTGCTTCGCCACGTAAGGATCTCCCCGGAATCGCGCGGAGTCCGGGCACGTATCGTTGCCCGACGCCGTCGCGTAGGACGTCACCGTCACGCTCCGGATCCGGATCGCGATGGCGTCCCCGACCTCGGCGCCCTCGACGGCCACAGGGACGGTCACTTCGTGCCCGCCCTTGAGTTCGGGCGTGATCATCGGTCCCCAGCACCCCGGAGCCGTGTTCGCCACGATGAATCCTCCGTCCTTCACGGGACCGAGCATCGGCTTTCCCGGGTCAAGGACCCCGTCCGTAAAACGATCGACAAAAACCGTACCCGCACATTTCACTTCCGTCATGTCCGTCACTCCTTTCGTACTCGAAGCGGAAACCGTCTGTCTCCGCCGGCCATACTTCCGGAATGGACTACGCGATAGAACGATACCATACGGGCGGGAAACATACATATCGGGCGCTCAGACCATAACAGTGCGCGCTGTTCGCTTTCGCGTCATGACGAACCGGAGAAATGATGTACCCGCGCATTGCCGGCGTGTTGGGCATTGGCATCCGGACAAACCGGCGCTCTGACTTATGAGCCGATTTTGAGTCGGCTCATAACATATGAGCCGACGTATACGTTATGATTTTCGCTCATAAATATATGCCGAACAAGGGAATCGCTCTTGACGTATCGAGCCTCGCGCCGCAGCGAACGGCATTTGCACATAATGCCGCCGATTCACATCGTTCTCGCGACCATCGCCATTTCCGGCGCGTCGTCCGAAAACGGACGGCCGCGGACGTCCGCGTACGCATCCTCCACGCGGAATCCGTTCTCGCCGAACTCCCGCCGCACGGCGTCGAGATCGTAATACTGGAGCCAGTTGCAGACGGTGAACGTCCTGTCCGGCCCGACGACCGTGTACTTGTCGAGCGTGACCTTTTCCAGGTCGTACCGGAACGTGTTCCGGAAGCCGTAGTACGGGCCGGGCGACCAGAAGCCATCCATCAGGCGATACCCCCACGTCGCGCTCTCGGTCCGCTTCTCGAACGCCGCGAGCGAACACACGTCGAGGAAGAACGCTCCGTCGTCGGCGAGCAGCGTCCGGACGCGGCCCAGAAGGCTGCGGCGCTGCGCCGGACTCAGGGGACAGAAGTCGCAGTAGATCATCGCGATCAGGTCGAAACGCTCGTCCGTATCGTAGTCGAGATAGTTCGACCGGACATAGTCGATCTCGAGTCCTTCTTCCGTCGCCATGCGTCGCGCATAGTTTATGGACCGGTTCGAGAAGTCCACGCCGGTCACCCGGGCCCCGAGCCGCGCCAGACGCGTCGCGTACAGCCCCGGACCGCAGCCGAAGTCGGCGATCCTCGTCCCCGGGCCGATGTGGAAACGCTCCGCCATCCACGCGACCGATTCGTCGATGAAGGCGATCTTCCGGGAGGCGAGGTCGGTGTTCTGGTCCAGATGGAACCGGAGCATCTGCTTCGAGATATGGTCGTCGTTCCAGAGCGTTTCGGCCGTGTAGGACGAAAAGGGCGCGGGACGCGAGGAAACGCTTTCGAGCGTATCGAACAGGTTCATGCGTCATCCTTTCCGGGAAGTCTCGCCTTACATATTCTACAAACGGAAGCGCGGCGTCACCCAGCGATCCGGCGTCGCAGCCTCAGCAGACGCCTATGATGGCGACGGCAACAGTATAGTGCATCACAACGCACGGATTCTATTCTTTTTTTCCGCCGGAGTGCGACAAGAGCACGCTATAATGTATCGCGATGGGGGAAAATGCTTGAGAAACGATGGATTTACGAAATGCAACAGTTCTTTCCGACCATATAATGAAAAACGTATTCATCTTTCGAGACGAAATGCCTTCGCGAATCGATAACACTGTGGCGACAGCACGTGCTTCGTGCGTAAAAACAGTCCGCCTGAATACAGTTTATTACGACGCAAAGACGACGTCCGACGATCGATTGTTCTGTGGTAGCATCAGGCAGACCCTGCAAATGAAGACGCGGTTTCCGTTCCGGGACAGGAGGAGGACAGATGGCCAGGATCGAGGGCATCAGGATAAAGAACTATCGTGTATTGCGCGACATCACGCTCGGAAAACTCTGGAACCGACAGAAGGCGGAGCCGCTGACGCCGATGACGGCCGTTATCGGAAAGAACGGCGCGGGAAAGAGTTCCCTGTTCGACGCATTCGGATTTCTGGCCGACTGTCTGAAATCCGGCGTCGAAGAGGCGTGCGATCTTCGCGGACGCGGAGGGTTCGAGCGCATCCATTCCCAGGGCCAGGACGGTCCCATCGAATTCGAAGTGTACTACAAGGAAGACGGCAACGCGCGGCCGATCACCTATGACGTTTCCATCGACCGCGATTCGTCCGGACGGCCCTTCGTCCGAAGGGAACGGCTCCGCCAGAGACGCAAAGGGCAGAGTCACGGTAGGCCCTTTTCTTTTCTGATCCTGGACAACGGCTGTGGACTCGCCTGGAAGGGACAACAGGAGGGACGCCAGATCGACGAAACACAGCAACTGGATCTGGGCGACTTCATCAGATCTATGCAAAACGCAGACAACGAGGAGGAAAGCCGGGAAACCGAAATCGTCGAGCTTGCCGACCCCAGAAAACTCGGCATCGCGACGCTCGGATCGCTCAAGCAGCATCCGCGGATTTCAGCGTTCAGGGAATTCGTCGAAGGGTGGCGCCTCAGCTATTTCACGCCCGACGCGGCTCGCGGCCTCCCGCTTTCCGGAGCTCAGCGGCATCTGAACATGCATGGCGACAACCTCGGCAATGTCGTTCAGTTCATGGAACGGGAGCAACCGAAGCGATTCCGTTCGCTCCTCGATCGAATCGCGAGAAAAATCCCGGGGGTGGACAAGATCGATACGAGTCAGACCCCGGATGGAAGATTGCTCCTCCGGTTTAACGACAAGGGGTTTGCCGATCCGTTCTACGCGCCGCAGATGTCCGACGGAACGCTGAAGGTGTTCGCCTATCTTCTGTTGCTGGAAGATCCCGTACCGCCGCCATTCCTGTGTATCGAGGAACCGGAGAACGGGCTCTATCACAAGCTTCTGGAAACGCTTGCGCAGGAATTCCGGGAACACGCCGCGAAAAAGGGCGGGGCGCAGATTTTCGTTACGACGCACCAGCCGTACTTCGTGAACGCGCTGGAGCCGAACGAAGTCTGGGTTCTCGAAAAGGGAAACGATGGCTTTTCTTCCATACGCAGAGCCGGCGACGATCCCGTCGTCGAGAACCTGGTCGCAGAAGGACTCCCGCTCGGCAGCCTCTGGTACAGCGACTATCTGGACGCGAGGCAGGAAGATGCACTTTGAGATCCTCGTCGAGGACGCATCCGGAAAGACGGCGCTCGATATTCTCGTTCCAAAGATCATCGGCGAAAAACATACATTCAAAGTCTATTCCTACAAGGGGATCGGAGGAAAAATTCCGAGGGACATTCACAAAAAAGCCGACCCGGCGAAGCGAATCCTTCTGGACAACCTGCCCAGGCTTTTGCAGGGATACGGGAAGAAGCACGACCCGCAACTCACCGTCGTTGTCGTCTGCGACCTCGATACGCGATGTCTCAAGCAATTCCGTCAGGAACTCGACCGGGTGCTTCGTCAATGCGCCCCGCGTCCCGGGGCTCGTTTCTGCATCGCGGTCGAAGAAATGGAGGCGTGGTTTCTCGGCAACAACGAAGCCGTATTGAAGGCCTACCCCAAAGCGAAAACAGCCGTTCTCAAGACCTACAGGAACGACGATATCTGCGGCACGTGGGAACGGCTGGCCGACGCCGTGTATCCCGACGGGGCGAAAGCTCTCAAGAAAAAAGGTTGGCAGGCTGTCGGCGCCGAAAAATCGAAATGGGCATCCGCGATCGCCCCACACATGGATATTTCGGGGATTCGTTCGCCAAGTTTCGCGTATTTTTGCGAAAAACTTCGGGAACTGGCCGGATAGCTCCGATTACCCCCGCACCCACCACAGATACGCCAAGACCGCAGCCTGAATCGCCACGACCGCCCAGGAAATGTACTGGAAGGCGTCCTTGGCCGTCTTGTGGCGGAAGAGTCGCTGCGCGGCCAGGCCCGCAGGCGAGCCGCCGAGGAAGTCGAGCCCGTGGAGCACCCACTCCGGCACACGGAGCAGGTCGGTTTTGGAGATGATCTTGTCGTAGCCGTACATCCCGAACGTCACGATATTGATCAGGAGCAGGTACGCGCGGATCGGATGCCAGCGGAACCGGAAGACGAGGAATGACGCACCCGACACGACCAGGAGCGCCGCCGTCACGCCGAAGATCCTGTAGGGCGAGAGCTGCATCCCAAGCGTCGTGACGGACGTCGCCGCGAGCCCCTTCTCGGTCTTTTCGTATTCGAACTCGACGCGCATCCTGACCGCCGGGTTCAGGTTTCCCGTTACCTTCGTCTCGTGGAAGTAGACATCTCCATCGAGCCCCTTTGCGGCGATGAAGCCGTACCCTTTCGTGACATCGTAGCGCACTATGATCCCCTTCATGGCGTTTCAGACCCCTTTCGGCGAGCGTGCGGATGCCAGTAGTATACCCCTGCCCCGCGGCGTCGCACGAAAAAGCGGCGGAATCCCTCCGACACGAAGGAATTCCGCCGCGCGCCAGGTTCCGCGAAATCCGCCGGTTCAGGACGTTTTCTGTTCCGGCAGGAAGGCGTCGTACACGATTTTTCCGATGCGGGCGCAGAACGCCGCGCCCTCGGCGCGATGTCCGATCCCTTCCGTCATGACGACCGTCACGACCGGGCGGTTTCCCCGGTGGAAGAAGACCCCGGCGTCGTGCTCGCACCCCGGAAGCTCCGCCGTCTTGTGGGCGAGGAACGCTTCGATGTCGTCGACGTCTGCATAGGGGATATGTGCGGGCAGCTTCGAGTTGAGCTTCTGCGCCGACAGGATGTCGAACACGCGCGCCCGCCATTCCGGCGACAGCTCCGGCCCCGCGAGCATCCGCGACAGCAGGTCGGCGACGTCGCCGGGCGATGTGAAGTTGTCCTCGCCGCGCTTCTTGGCCTCGAAGTCGAGCATCCGGCGTCCGAGGACCGTCCGCCCGAGGCCGAGCGCGCGCATCGAGGCGTTGATGCGGTCCATTCCGAGCCGGTCCATCAGGAGATTTGCGGCCGTGTTGTCGCTCACGGAGACCATCAGGAGCGCAAGGTCGTCAAGCCGGAGCGTCGCGCCGCCCAAGACGTGGTGCAGCAGCCCCCCTTCGACGAACCGGGAACGGTCGTACGCGAGGACCTCGAACGGGTCGACGCGCCCGGCGGACGCCCCGGCGTACAGCTCCCAGAGCACCGCAAGCTTGATGAGGCTCGCCGACGGAAAGCTTCGGTCGGCGTTATGCGCGAGCGTATCCCCGCCCGCCGCGTCCCGGACGACGACTCCGGCCGTTCCGGGCAGGGCGCGAACGTCGCGGAGGATATCCTCTTTCCAGCCCATGTCAGATCTTCGTGAGCATCGTGCGGACCACGACGTAGACGATCGTGAAGAAGACGATGATCCACCCGTTGCAGAGCATCGCCTTGAGGTCGTTCGACCGGGCCAGTCCCATCTGGCCCTGCATGTCGCCTTCGGGGATCGCGAACGACGTCATCTGGGAGCCGATGAGAAGCACCGCGGCCCAGATTCCCATCGGAATGTTGAGTCCCTGCGCGAGCGTCAGGAACATCTTGTTGATGACTTCGGCCTGTGCGACGGCGGCTCCCGGAATTCCGAAGACGCCGACCATCGTCGACATCGCCACGAACCCGACCGGACCGCTCTGCTTCGCGAACGGTTCGAGCAGGGAGGAGATCGCCTGGAACGCGCCCGCGGCCGACATGAAGTTGACGAACGGGTCGAGCAGGACGAAGAAGAAGAACAGCCATATCAGCCGCTTCGCTCCGTCGCAGACGGCGTCGATGATCTCGGTGACCTTGAGGCCGCCGGCGATTCCCGTGAAGAAGGCCGTGAGAAGCATGATCGGAAGGACGAACGTCGATCCGCCGCCGACGAAAATGCCGTATCCGACGAGCGTGGCCATCGAGATGAGGAAGACGATCGTCGCGCGCCGGACCTTCGGCGTCGCAACCCATGTTCCCTTCGCGGATGCCGTCGATTCCTCCTCGGTATAGCGGTTCGTCCCTTCGGTCTTCTTCTGGACGTGTCCCGCCCAGAAGAACGTGACGATCCACATGATGACGGAAACGGGAATTCCGGCGTTGATGAGGAACTGCGGGTAGCTGAGGCCCGTGAACTCCATGAGCGCGACGACCGGCGGCGTGAAGGGCCCGAGGAAGAGGCCTGTCGCCCCTGCGCCGTGAAGCAGGACGGCCATCGTATTCGGGGTGATCCGCACCGACGCGACGATCGGAATCAGGATCGGCGCGAGGATGGCGTTTCCGCCCGCCATCGTGCCGAGAAGGCTCACGATGATGACGGAGCAGAGCATCGTTACGCTGAACGCCTTCTTTTGCGAGTTGACGTTCATTCTGCCGGTGACCATCGTCACCATGTCGTTGACGACTTCGGTGCGTTTGAGGACTTCGCCGAGTCCTCCGCCGAGAAGGATGATGAGACCGATGTACCCCAGGAAGGAGCCGAGTCCGGCGCGAATGGCGCCTGCGACTTCGAGGATTCCGTGGTTTCCGATGATCGCGGCCGCGATGATTCCGGCCAGAACGGCGAAGATCTGTCCAAATCGCGTGAAACAGAGAACCAGGTAGATCCCGAGCGGGATCAGGCCCAGGAGCGATGGATTTTCCATGGATGTAACCTCCCGAGAATTCGAGTCTCCCCGGATGCGGTTCGTCCGGGGGCCTGAGAAACTGCCGGTCCACACGTCGTGTCGTATTTTCGTCGTTGCGGAACATCCTTTCCGCCTCTCACCCCCAAATAAAAAAAGCAGACATGTTTCTCTCAATTCCCGAGAGAAATATGTCTGCTGGATTTCATCCCCGGTGCGGGCCGCGCGGAGAACAACCCGCAGGATGGACAAAGCAGCCGGATTATCCGCCGGAAACGCCCCCTTGGTCGGGAGTCCGTCACCCGGCGTCGTCACTATGGTATTCCCGTGTTCCGAATTGCGCAAGTCTTTTCTTTACATTCCTTTGCGCTGACCCGCCGCCGTTTCGTGCAGAACGCGTTCTTTCCGCGCTGTTTCGCGTCTTCCCGCACGCTGGGAAAAACAGCGCCCCGTGTCTTCATGGGATGACATTATCGCTGTCCGACCACAGGCGATAACTTTCCGCTTGACAGCATCCATTCAGCGTGCTACTGTACCGCACAATTCGATTCATCGGAGGGTTTTCGTCATGCAGCAGGCACAGAAGAGAGGGCAGCTCGGCTCCTACGTCTATTCCTATATCTACGCTCCGCGCCGTTACGACGCCGGAGAGGTACGGACGTGTTCCCGAGGGGCTTGAACTTCTGACAGAAGACAAGAGACTCCGCAAGGGCCGCCGACCACCGGGTCGGCGGCCCTTTTTCTATTCTCGTGGAGATAACGGGAGGTGTCGTGCAATGCAAGGTATGGATGGGTGGGTTCTGGTTTCAGGCGCGTCGCTGCTTCTCGGGGCATTGTGGTCGATCTTCCGGCTGCTTCGGCCGGAACGAAGGAGGGTGCGGGGATGAACGCGTTGACCTGGGGACTCTGGATCGGATACGCGGCGCTGCTCGTCTGGCTGTCGCGTTCGGGAATCGGCCGGCACGCGCTCGCGCCGGGACGGGTCAGCGTCATCGTCCAGGCGTTCGCCTACGTGGCGACGTACGTGTCGGCGGTCGCGCTCGTCGGCTTCGCGGGGCTCTGCCACCGGCACGGCCTTCAGATGCTTCTCATCGCGGCGGGCAACGTCTGGTTCGGCGTCTGGTTCGCCTACCGCTTCCTCGCCTGGCCGACGCGCCTGCACCAGCGGCGGCTCGGCGCGAAGACGCCCGCGGAACTCCTCTCCCGGGCCTACAACGCGCCGATGCTCCAGCCCTTCCTCGGCGGCCTGTGCTCCGCGCTGCTCGTCGTGTACGGCTCGGCGGTTCTCAAGGGCGCGGCCCTCATGCTCTCCGGCGCGCTTTCGATTTCCGTCACGCAGGCGCTCGTTCTCGTCACCGCGTGCGTGAGCTTTTCGGTCATCATCGGCGGCCTTCGCGCCGTCCTCTACACGGAGGCCTTCCAGGGAATGGTGATGGTCGCCGGTGTCTTCTTCCTTCTCTTCGCGGCGCTTCGGGCCGTCGGCGGTCCCATCGAGGGACTCAACGCGCTCGCGGCGCTTCCGCCCGTCCCAACCGCCAACCGCGGATTCCTCGCACTCTCGAGCGGCGAGGGCGGCATGTCGATTCTCTTCCTCGCGTTCGTCACGTCCATCGGCGTCTGGGCGCAACCGCAGCTTATCCAGCGCCACTTCGCGCTCGAAAACAGGCACGACGCGCGGCGCGTCATCCCCATTGCGATGCTCGCGATGGCGGTCGTCGTGGGCGGCGCCTACTTCGTCGGCGGCCTGTCGCGCCTGCTCCTCGGCGGCCAGGCGATCTCCCCGGACGACGTGATTCCGAAACTGACGCAGATGCTTCTCCCCGAGGTCGGACGCCAGCTCTTCTCCCTGGCCATCGTATCGGCGTCGCTCTCGACGGCGACGGCGCTGCTTCACGTGTCGGCGGCCGGAATCGGACACGACGTCGTTCGGCGAAAGCTCGACGCGCGCGAGTGGCGCGCGTTCGTCCTCTTCGCGGCCGTCGCGAGCGGCGTTCTGGCGCTCAAGAGTTCGTCGCTGATCGCGTGGATCTGCGCGACAAGCTGGAGCCTCGTCGCCTGCGCCATCCTCGTCCCGTACCTCGCGCTTCTCGCCGGCATGGGACGCTTCGGACGGGGCGCGGCCTGGGCGTCGTCGGTCGGCGGCCTGGCCGGATGCGTCCTGTGGTACGCGGTCGGCTACGCCTCGACGTCCGTCAAGATGACGGGGCTTTCCGCTCCGGGGCTCTGGGGCGCGCTGCACCCGCTCGCGGTCGGCCTGTTCGCGTCCGCGCTCTTCTTCACGGCCTTCGCGCTCGTTCCCGCGCTCGCCCGAAAACGCGCCGGAGACAGCGCATCGGCGTAACCGGAACGAAGCGGGGGACGGCGAAGAGTTCTCCCCCGCTTCGTTCATCCGGACTTCCCGTCGCCCGGTCGGGACGCCCTTCCGAACGCGACGGCCGGAACAAGGCACAGCGCCGAAATCGCAAGGCCGACGTACAGCGGTTCGACGCCGGGAAGGATCAGCGGGGCGAGCAGCATGCTCCCAAGGCCGCAGAATGACAGGAGAAAAGCCCATCGGGGCGTCAGGCAGCCGGGACGGAAGATCGCCATGACCAGCGGAACGAACATTCCGGCCCCGCGGAGCCCCATCCCGACGTAGCTCAGTTGCAGGATCAGGCCGCCCCGCATCGCCAGCCCCGCGAGCGCGGACACGACGACGACGAGAACCACCGCGCCGCGGCTTATCCGCAGCACACGCGCGTCGCTCCGGTTCACGCCCGGAATCTTCATATACAGGTCGCGCGAGAGGTTCGTCGCGACACCGAGCGTCAGCCCCGCCGCGCCGCCGACCACCGTAATCGCGAGGCCCGCCCAGAGCGCCCCTGCGACGACGGGCGAAAAGTGCGCGTTCAGAAAAACGGGCAACGCCTGCGCGGCGTCCACCACGACGCCGGACGCCCGCATACCCGAGCCGATCCACACCCCCATGAGCCCCAGCGGCGGGATCAGGACGGACGCGACCAGGCAGCCCGTCCGCGCCGCGCCTTCGTCCCGCGCCGCGAAGACCGCCTGCATGTAGATCTGCGTG
>CALMZW010000331.1 GCA_937870605.1 uncultured Synergistaceae bacterium | reverse complement strand
GGGTGTCAGGCCGAGATCGGCGTGGCGTCCGCGATGGCGGCAGCCGCGCTCGTCCAGCTCGCGGGCGGAACGCCCTCGCAGACGGCGCACGGAATGGCGCTCGCGCTCAAGAACATCCTGGGACTGATCTGCGACCCGGTCGCGGGTCCCGTCGAGATCCCGTGCATCAAGCGCAACGGCGTCGGCGTCGCGAACGCCTTCGCCGCCGCCGACATGGCGCTGTCGGGGCTCGAAAGCGCCATCCCGCCCGACGAGGTCATCGGCGCGCTCGTCAACACGCAACAGCTTCTTCCGTCCGAACTCAGGGGGACGATGAAGGGGGGCCTCGGCTCGACGCCGACCGCCCTCAGGCTCAAGGAGGAGTGGAACCGCAAGATCGTCGACATGGCCCTGCATCACGCCGGAAACGCGTAACGATACACAATCGAACACGAAGGGGAAGATTCGGATATGAAGGAACTGCTCGAAATTCTGAAAAAGGAAGTCAAACCCGCGCTCGGATGCACCGGGCCGGTCTCGATCGCGTTCGCGGCCGCCGCGGCGCGCGATGCGGTCGGAGGGACGGCCCGGCGCGCGACGGTCCGGATGGACAAGGACTCCTACAAGAACAGCCTGAGCGTCGGCATTCCCGGAACCGACCGCATGGGAATCGACATCTCCGTCGCGCTCGGCGCGGTCGCCGGCGATTCGAAGGCGGGGCTCGAAGTCCTGAACAAGGTGACGCCCGAGGAAGAAAAGAAGGCCGTCGCCTTCCTGAAGAACGTCGACGTGGACATCTTCTGGGAATACACGGGAATGGGCCTTCGCATCGAGGCCGAAGTCGAGACCGAAAAGGGCGTCGGCAAGGCCGTCGTCGCGAAGACGCACACGAACGTCGTCTACCTGGAGGCGAACGGGAAGGCGCTCGTCGACGAACGCGCCGGGCTCGAAGGAACGACGTTCGACTATTCGAAGGACGCTATCCTCAAGTACCGCCTCGCGGACCTCTGGAGTTTCGCTGAGACCGTCCCCCTCGCGGACATCGCGTTCCTGAGGGAGGGCGTCGCCATGAACCGCAAGCTCGCGGAAGCGGGGCTCGAAAAGGGCGTCGGCGCGGGATTCGGCGTCGCGTACCGCGAAATGGCGAAGGGCAGTCTCGTTCTGAAGGCGAAGTCCTATACGGCCGCCGCGTCCGACGCGCGGATGGGCGGGCTCGGGTTTCCCGCGATGAGCTGCGCGACGAGCGGCAACGTCGGCATCACGGCCATGCTTCCGCTCGTCGTCATGGCGGAGGAACTCGGGCGGAGCGAGGAGGAGATGCTGCGCGCCGTCGCGCTCAGCTATCTTCTGACGATTCTCATGAAGAGCCGCATCGGCCGTCTGTCCGCGATCTGCGCGTGCGCGATGGCCGCGGGGATCGGAATCACCGCCGGAGCGTCCATGCTTCTGGGCGGCGGCCTCGCGTCCGCGGACCGGGCGATCCAGAACATGACCGGCTGCCTCACGGGCATCGTGTGCGACGGCGCGAAGTACGGCTGCGCGCTCAAGCTCTCGGCCGCGGCGGGTATGGCGATCGAATCCGCCCTTCTCGCGCGCGACGGATACGTCGTCCCGAAGGGCGACGGGCTCGTATGCGACTCGGCCGACGAGTCGATGGCCGCCATCGGCCGCACGGCGCAGGAAGGCATGACCGCCGCCGCGACCGTCATGGCGCGGATCATCATCGAGCGCGAAAAGGCGAAGGGCCGAAGCTGACCCGGCTTCCGGGGAAGGGCGACGTTCCGCCGCCCTTCCGGAGGCCGGAGTCCGCGAAAAATCTCCGGGTTTGATTCCGGACAGAAAGGATGATCCGGCATGGCAACACGGCAAATCGCGCTGCGACGGATGCTCCTGCCGCTCGACAGGGTTCTCGACTGTGTCATTGTGCTCTCCATCATCGCGATTTCGCTCCTCGTATTCGGACAGGTGCTTCTCCGGTACGTGTTCCGTTCTCCGCTGATGGGCATCGAGGAGCTGTGCTCCTTCCCGACGACCTGGCTCTATCTCGCCGCGGCCGTCAAGGCGTCGTCCGAGCAGAATCAGCTCATCGCCCGGGTTCTGGAAATCTTCCTTCACAGGAAAAAGCCCGTCTGCCTGCTTCGCGCGATCGCCGCGCTCGTGGGCTCGGGCATTCTCGTCTGGCTGACGTACTGGGGCTATGACTTTCTCAAATACTCCCTCCGCGTCGAAAAAACCAGCGACACGCTCTTCATCCCCACGATCTACATGGACGCCATGGTCTTCGTCTGCTTCGCGCTGATGCTGCTTTACGGCATCGTCGAATTCATCGAGTACATGCACCTCTTCATGACCACCCCCGGCGACGTCCCCGCGATCGCCGAAGAGGAGGGAATCTAGATGGTAACCGTGTCCGTCATCTCCCTGTTCATCCTTATGGGGCTGCTTTCCCTCGGAATTCCGATCGCCTTCTGCTTCAGCGGCTCGCTTCTCTATATGAGCATCGCGGGCGGCGTTTCGATGAAAGGCATGATGCTGTGGGGTCTGCAACAGATCCTGAGCCCGGCGCTGCTCTGCATTCCGCTCTTCATCTACGCGGGATCGCTGATGAGCGAGAGCGGCATCGCGAAATACCTTCTCGAATTCGTGGACGTCTTCGTCGGCCGCATCCGGGGCGGCCTCGGCGTCGTCGCGACCGTCACGTGCGCCCTGATCGGCGCGATCTCGGGCAGCGCCTTCACGGGCGTCGCCGCGACGGGGAACATGCTCATTCCCGAAATGGTCAAGCGCGGATACCCGCGGCCGTTCGCGACGGCGCTGGTGACCTGCTCGTCGATCCTGGGCGTCCTCATCCCGCCGAGCACGCCGATGATCATCTTCGGCTGGGTCACGGGAACGAGCGTCCTCGCGTGCTTCCTCTCGACCGTCGGACCGGGGCTCCTGACGACGGCGATCTTCTGCGCGATCAACCTGTATTGCGCGAAGAAGTTCCCGCTCGTCATCCCGCCCGCAATCACGAAACAGGAAAAACGGCAGCAGATCGTGACCAAGGGATGGAAGGCGCTTCCCGCGCTCTTCATGCCCGTCCTGATCCTCGGCGGCATCTACGGCGGCGTCATGACGCCGACCGAAGCGGCTTCGGCGGCGGTCATCTATTCGATCCCGATCGGATTCCTCGTGTACCGGGGATTGACGGGAAAGTCGTTCTGGTCCGTGTCGCAGAGTTCCGGAATCTCAACCGGCTCCATCATGATCATGATCATGTGCAGCATGATGCTGAGCCAGACCTACGTCGTTCTCCAGATCCCGCAGCTCATCGTGAAGGCCGTCTTCAGCCTGACCACGAACAAGGTTATGATCCTGATCCTGATCAACCTGCTGCTGCTCTTCGTCGGAATGATCGTCAACGACGTGACCGGCATCATCCTGGTCGCTCCGCTGCTCATGCCGCTCGCGCAGGCGATCGGGCTGCACCCGATCCAGTACGCGGCCATCTTCTGCGTGAACCTCGCGATCGGAAGCCTGACGCCGCCCTACGCGAGTCTGCTCTACCTCGGGATGCGCATCGGCAAGGTCGAGTTCATGGACATGCTGCCGCCGACGCTGCTCTTTCTGGCCGGGTACGTTCCCGTCATGCTGCTGACCACCTATTGGCCGGCTCTTTCCCTGACGCTTCCGAGAATGCTCGGCTATATGTAGGAAAAGAACCGTTTCCGTTTCGCCGAAGGGAGGTGGCGCCGCTCACAGACGCCGGATAGGTGCTTCTCCAGGTTCGGAGTGGTGTTCCGTCAGTATGGGAGTTTCCGACAACATACGTTAAGGAGGGGTTTTTTGTGAAGAAATCTGCGATGCTGCTGGTTCTTGCCCTTGCCGTCGGGTTCGCGTTCCTCGCCGGAGGGGCGTTCGCGGCCGAGAAGTCCTACTCGTGGAAGGTGGCGCATATCCGTCCCGCCAATTCCGAGATCGACAAGGAAATGAACTGGTTCGCCGAAGAGATGAAAAAGGCGACCAACGGCCGGGTCGACATCAAGATCTACGGCGCCAACCAGCTCGGCGACTACACCGTCGTCCAGGAGAAGATCGGCATCGGCTCCGTCGAGATGGGAATCATGTCGGCGGCCACGAATGTCGACAAGAAGCTGCTCGCGTTCACCCTGCAGTATGTCGTCCCGACCTATGAGCTTGCGAAGAAGAACTACTCGAGCGGAGCGCCGTTCGCCAACTACGTCGCGAAGCTGTACGAAAAGCAGGGCATCAAGGTCCTCGCCTACTGGCCCGTCTACTTCGGCGGCATCGGCCTGCTCAAGGAACCCGCGGAGCCGCTGAATCCGACATCCCAGAAGAACCTCAAGGTCCGCGTGCCCACGATGAAGACGTGGGAAACGCTCGCCAACACGTTCGGCTACCAGGCCACGCCGCTTCCGTTCGCCGAGTTCTTCACGGCGGCCCAGACCGGGATCGTCGACGGAATCTTCGGCGGCGGCGCGGAGAACTACCACGTCTCCTTCCAGGATCTGATGAAGTGCTACATCGCGGCCAACACGCACTTCGAATGCTGGCCGTTCACGATCAACCTCGCGCTGTACGAGTCTCTGTCCGAAGCCGACCGAAAGATCCTCGACGCGAAGGCGAAGGAACTCGAGGAGCGCCGCTGGGCCAAGGCCGTCACCGATCAGGATCATTACGTCGACCTGATGGAAAAGGCCGGAACCAAGGTCTATCGCCCGACCGAAGCGCAGCTCAAGGAATTCGCGAAGATCGGCCGCGAGGTGTCCTGGGCCGAGTTCAAGAAGGTCATCGGGGAAAAGGCGTATAACGAAATCACCGCCACATTCGTCCTCGAATAACGACGCCATTCCGGGGAAGGGCCGCACGCCGCGGCTCTTCCCGCCTTTTCCCGCGTTCGGCCCCGAAGCGAATTCCGGCCGAATCGCATGCCTGATGCAGCGTCTATCGAAAGAAGGGATCGTACGATGAGAAAAATCACCGTCATGAGCGCCGGCAACGGAGGCCAGGCGCTCGCCGGAGACCTTGCGCTCCGCGGACATGCCGTCACGCTCTACGAACATCCGAAGTTCGCGGCCACAGTCGCGGCCATCCGCGCAAAGGGCGACATCATCGAAATGGAAAACAAGATCGTCGGCGCGGGGAAGCTCGCCCGCACGACGACAGACGCGGCCGAAGCGCTCCGGGGCGCCGAGATCGTCTACTTCACGGCGCCGTCGTTTGCGCAGGAAGCGTTCTTCAACCTCGCCCTGCCGCACTTCGAGAACGGTCAGGTCCTCGTGCTCTCGCCCGGCAACTACGGAACCTTCGGCCTGAAGGACGCGTTCCGGAAGCTCGGCAAGGACGTCCTCGTCGGCGAGACGGACAACCTGCCCTACGCCTGCGCGGCAGTCGAACCGGGCCGGGTCAACGTCCGCGGCGTCAAGAACCCCGTCACGCTCGCGGTGCTCCCGGACAGCGACTACGACCGCGTCGACGCCGTGATGCGCGACGCGTTCTGCACATCGTACAAACGGGGCGCGAACGTATTGCAGACGAGCATCTCCAACACGAACATGGTCGTCCACTGCGTGCCGATGCTCATGAACGCGGGCCGGATCGAAGGGACGAAGGGAGACTTCCGCTTCTACTTCGACGGCATGCCGCCATGCGTCTGCCGCGCCATGGAAGCCGTCGACCGGGAGCGCCTCGCGATCGCGAAGGCCTTCGGACTCGACCTCATGAGCACGGTCGACACGATCCGCACGCAATACAAAGTAGCGGGCGACGACCTCCACTCGGTCATCCTCGCGAACCCCGCCTTCGGCGGAACGAAACCCGACGCGCCGAAGACGCTCGACCACCGCTTCCTGACCGAAGACACGCCGTTCTCGATGGTTCCGCTCGTGGAACTCGGGAAGCTCGCCGGAGTCGAAACGCCGATCATGCGTTCGGTCGTCGAACTCTGCGGCCTGCTTCTCGGGCAAAACTACTTCGAAACGGGCCAGACGCTCGCGAAGATGGGGCTCGAAGGCAAGTCGATCCGCGAGATCGGCGCGCTGATGCAGGCGTGACCGGGACACAGGAGAGGGAGCAATCGGCGATGAAAAAAGCGATACGAATCGAACCGGAAGACAACGTCGCGGTCGTCGCGCAGGATACCTCGGCGGGCGAGACGCTCGACTGCGCGGGAGCCTCCCTTGTCGCGAAGGGAGCCGTCCCCCTCGGGCACAAGATCGCGCTGTCGCGCATCCCGCGCGGGGAGAAGATCGTCAAGTACGCCGTCACGATCGGCCTCGCCTCGTCCGATATCGCCCCGGGCGAACACGTTCATTCGCACAACGTCGAAGACATCACGAACCGCCTCTGCAACGAATACGAGCGCGCGTTCCGGGCGAGGAAAGGATGAGCGCCATGAGCGAAATCAAAGCCTACAGGCGTCGCGACGGACGCGTCGGAATCCGGAACTACGTCCTCGTGATCTCGATGGTCTCGTGTTCCAACACCGTCACGGAGCGGATCGCCCGCACGACCGGAACCATTCCGGTCGTCCACGAGCAGGGGTGTTGCGAATTCGAACACGACCACGCGCGCACGAAGCTCGCGCTCATTGCGGCGGGGCGCAATCCAAACGTCGGCGCCGTGCTGCTCGTCGGCCTGGGGTGCGAACAGACGAACATCGAAGACGTCCGCAGGTGCGTTGCGGAGACGGGAAAGCCCGTCGAAGCCATCCTGATCCAGCGCGAGGGCGGATCGCCCGAGGCGGAACGGAAGGGCGTCGACATCGTCCGGAGGCTCAAGGCCCTCTGCGAGTCGCAGGAACGCGTTCCGTGCCGGGTCGCCGACCTCGTCGTCGGCGTCCAGTGCGGCGGGTCCGACTGGACCACCGCGCTCTCGGCGAACCCCGTCATCGGCGCGATGACCGACCTCGTCGTCGCGGCCGGCGGAAGCGTCCTCATGTCCGAGGTCGCGGGCTTCCCGGGAAGCGAGCACATCGTCGCGTCGCGCGCCGTGAGCCACGACGTGGGATTGCAGGTGCTCGACATGATCTCGGAGCTTCGGGCGGAATACATCGAAACCTACGGCCAGAAGATCGAGGAGGTCAACCCGACGCCGGGCAACAAGGCGGGCGGCATCACGACGCTCGTCGAAAAGTCGATGGGAAACATCAAGAAGATGGGAACCTCGCCGGTCCAGGGCGTCCTGAAGCTCGGGCAGGCGATCCCGCATCCCGGCCTGTGGGTGATCGACAACCGCGCGCAGGGGCCGGACCCGTTCAACCTGACCGGCCTCGCCATGCAGGGCGCGGTCGTCACGGCCTTCAGCTCCGGACGCGGCTCGCCCGTGGGAAACGCGGTCATGCCGACGCTCAAGCTCACGGGCAACCCCGAGACGTTCCGGAAGCTCGGCAGCATCACGGACTTCAACGCGGGCGCCGTCATCGAAGGCGCGACGATCCCGGAAACCGGAAAGGCGCTGTACGCGCTGCTTCTGGAAATAGCGGGCGGGCGAGAGACGAAATCCGAGATCAACGGGAATTTCGAGTACATCGTTCCCCGCGAGGCCGCGCGAAAAAAGCGCGATGCATGCCCCCTTTCGTAGACGGAACCGAGCGAAAACCCCCTTTTTGCTTCCGTCTCGCAAGACGCCGTCTGTCCCTTGAAGGGGGGCAGGCGGCCTTTTTTCTCGCGCACGGGGAACGGGGCCGGACACGGTTTGAGAAAGAAAGCGCACATTCGTGAGAGCGAATACCATATTTGGAATGTCATACTGTATAATATATCCCTCGAACACGAAACGCCGTTTCGCTATGACGCATTCGGGAGGTCGGCCACGCAGTGTTGAAACATGCGAACAGATCCACGCTTCATGACGACGTAATGGCCCAGATGATCAACGCCATAAAGGAAAACCACTGGGCGCCGGGAGGCAGGCTTCCGGGAGAACAGGCGCTGGCCGCGACGTTCGGCGTCAGCCGGACGTGCATCCGCGAGGTGCTGAAGGCGCTCGCCCATTCCGGAGTCCTCGAGGCGCATCCGGGACAGGGAACGTTCCTTTCAGAAAACGCCGACAGGATTCTGAACGGAACGCAGCTTGCCGTCACCATGTTCTCCGACTCATCCTACACGGAACTCATGGAGATCCGGCAGCTTCTCGAAGGGCAGGCGGCGTACTGGGCCGCGCAACGCGCGACGCCGGAGGATCTCGACCGGCTCGAATACATCCTGAAGGGCGAGGAGCGCGGCGAATCCCTCAACGCGATTCACGACGCGTTCCACAACGCGATCGTCGAAATCTCGGGAAACAAGCTTCTCGTCAAGCTTCTCGATTCGCTTCGCACCGAAATCCTGGCGCAGCGGGAGTTCCACTACTCGATCCTTCCCGACGAAGACCGTCGCGAGCACTGGAAGGTGCTCGAAGCGATGCGGACGAAATCCGCCCAGAAGGCGTGGGAAGCCATGATCCACCACGTCAACTACTTCTGGAAGAAGCGGTACGAAGCGGAAAAAAACGACGCCCCGAAAACCGGAAAATGAACGAGCCGCGACCCTTTCAGTCGCGGCTCGTTTGTCTTCGTTGCTCCGTTCAGGAGAGTTCCCCTCCGAACTGCCCCTTGTGCCGTATGTCCGGAATGGGGCATGTCCCCGACGTCAGGATCGTGAGCTGGTCGCCGCCCTTTAACACCGTGCCGCCGTCCGGGATGAGTTCCCGCCCGGCGCGCGTTATCGTGATCAGCAGACACCCCTTCGGAAGCCCCAAATCCTTAACGCGGCGTCCCTCCATCGCGGAAAAGGGTTCGACCGCCATGGAAATGAGCAGCGGATCGTCCGGGTCGTCGTTCCGCGACGGATCGCTCCGGCGCAGATCCCGGTCCAGCAACGCCTCGTAGATCGGCTTGGTCCCCAGAAAGTCCGCGACGAAATACGCGGTCATCGCCGTGACGATCAGCGCGAACAGCAGCTCGTGCGATCCGGTCATCTCCAGGATCAGCACGACGCCCGTGAGCGGCGAGCGGACGACCGCCGAGAAGAGCGCGGCCATTCCGAGGACGCCGAACGCCTCCGGATGCGCCGCCAGGCCGGGAGCGACGAGATCGGCGACGCCCCCGAACAGCGCCCCGGTCACCGACCCGATCACGAGCAGCGGCGCGAAGATCCCGCCCGGAACGCCCGCGGCGTAGGAGAAGAGCGTCAGAAGGAACTTTCCGGCAAGCAGCAGTGCGAGGAATCCGAGCAGCCCGGTCGCGAACGGGACCGTGGAAAGAAGCGCACCTGCCCGCCCTTGCAGGATGGTCTCCGCGATGCGCTGTCCTCCGCCGGTCGCGCAGGGGAAGACGAGCGCCATGACGCCGACGGCGACGCCGACGAACCCCGCCTTGACCCACATCGGGCCCGGGATGCGCTGCATCGCGGTCATCGCCGCTGGGAGCCCCCGGTTGAACAGCGTTCCGAGCAGGCCGCAGAGCAGGCCGAGCAGCAGGAAGAGCGAGAGGTGTCCGAGCGGCGGAATCGGGATTCCCGTAATCCGGAAGGACGGAAGCTGCCCCATGAAACTCCGCGTGACGACGTCCGCGACGACCGTCGCCGCGAGCGCCGTTCCGTAGGTGTAGGGCGACATCTCGCGCTGCAACTCCTCCAGGACGAAGACGAACCCCGCGAGCGGCGCGTTGAATGCGGCGGCGAGCCCCGCGCCCGCGCCCGCCGCGATGAGCTGCGGGCGATACCGGCGCGGCGTCTTCAACATCTGCGCGACGGCGAGCCCGGCGACGGCGCCCATCTGAACGGTCGGCCCCTCCCGCCCGAGCGAGAATCCCGCCCCGATCGCGAGCATGCCTCCGATGAACTTGACCGGGATGATGCGCTTCTTCAGCGACCGCAGCCCCAGAAGCACGCCCTTGACGTGCGGGATGCCGCTCCCGGAGGCCTCCGGCGCCCACGCGCCCGTGATCATCCGTGCGGTCGCGCCCGCGATGCCGCACAACAGCGGAACGATGAACCACCGGAGGGGATTCCCGGCGAGCGCGCCGAGCAATGTGAAGCGCAGGCTTTCGGCATATTCGAGGCCGTGCTCGAAGAGGACGGCGACCGCCCCGGCGGCGAGGCCGACGATCAGCGCCAGAACGAGCTGTGACTGGCGTCGTCGTCGGGCGTGCGTCCAGAAGCGGATGTGTTCGTGATCGAAGGATCGCGGCATGCACAATCATCTCCAAAAAGACGCTGTCCGGCCCTTCGAGGCGCCGGACAGCGATTGGTTCTGGCGGATCCGTTCCCCGTCAGCGGTGCAGCAGGCTGTAGCGGCGCACGGGCCTGCCCTTCGGCCGGTAGCCGTGCGAACTCATCGCCTGCCCGGAGCGGCACAGGTGTTCCAGGTATCGCCACGCCGTCGGGCGCGACAGGCCGGCCGTCGCCGCGACCTCTTCGGCCGTCATCGACTCGCCGCCCTTTTCCAGCGCGTCGAGGATGAGATCCATCGTCTGGCGCACGATATTCATCGGCAGCGTGGAGGACGGGGTGCTCGTCGCGCGAATCCCCCGCAGGTCGTCGATGGCGCCCTGCGTCATTTCGGGGGGAACCGTCGCCGCAAAGCGGCGATAGGCGACGACGTTCTCGAGCGTGTCCCGAAGCCGCTCGAAAGAAAACGGTCGCAGCAAATAATCGAAGGCGCCGTTTTCGATGGCCCGAATCGCGACGTCCGACCTTCTGCTCTCGGACAACAGAATGACGCAAGATTGCGGAGCGATCGCATGCGCGCGCCGGAGAAGCTCCACAACATCCTCGGCCGCCGGATGTTCGAGCAGGATCACCTCCGCGTTTTCGAGCACCGGGTCGCAGATCTCGGGCAATTCCCTGTATTCCGCGGCGACAACCATCCCCGCCACCGACGCCGAAAACTGGCGCACCAGCGACGAAACCATCGGATCCCGTTCAATGAGCACGCATTCCATTACGACACCTCCGCGCTAAAAATCCCTGTATGCGTATCGGCCGTTCCGTGAAAAAGTGAACAATCGAACGTGAAATCAGCTCGCGACAAGCCCCGATGCGCGTTGTTCGGCGAGCGTGAAGCGCGCGACGGCCTTC
>CALMZW010000330.1 GCA_937870605.1 uncultured Synergistaceae bacterium | reverse complement strand
GGCGCTCGGAGTCGGGGCCGCTGCTTCGGGCGTTCGACGCGATTGCGTCGCTCGACGGCGTCGCCCTCGTCCACGCGGAGGACGAAAGCCTCATCCGGACGATCCTCTCGGAAATGAGCGCCGGGGACAAGGCGAAGATGTCCGCCCTTCCCCTTTCGCGGCCCGATTTCTGCGAAGCCGCGGCGATCGCTTCCGTGGCCTGGCTGGCCTGGTTCACGAGGGCCCGCGTTCACATCGTCCACCTGAGTTCCCGTATGGGGCTCGACGAGGTCCGCAGGGCCCGGGAGGACGGCGTGGACATGTCCGCGGAGACATGCCCGCAATATCTGCTTCTCACGAAAGACGTATACGAGCGTCCGGGAGGACATCTCTTTTCCGCCTCGCCGGCGCTTCGCAAGGCGGAAGATAACGAGGCGCTCTGGAACGCGATCGTGGACCGGGAAATCGATTTCGTCGCCACGGATCACTGTTCCTTTACGCGGGAACAGAAGACGTGGAAGGGGTCCTTTCTGGATCTTCCGTACGGCCTGCCGGGCGTCGAGACCATGATGCCCCTCATCTACTCGGAAGGCGTGGACCGGGGGCTTCTGACGCTGTCCGACATGGCGTGCGTCTGCTCGGAAAACGCGGCGCGGCTTTATGGTCTCTACCCGAAAAAGGGATCCATTCTTCCCGGCGCTGACGCCGATATCGCGATATTCGATCCGTCCGTCGAGTGGCGCGTGTTCGCGAAAGATCTTCACATGAAGACCGATTTCTCCCCGTATCAGGGGTGGACGATCCGGGGAAAAAACCGGATGACGATCTCCCGGGGAGAGGTCATCGTCGAAGACGGAACGTACACGGGAGCAAAGGGGCGTGGTCGTTTCCTGCCGCGATAGGGGCTTTTCATCGGCACGGGTGTTCTGTTAGTCTGAGCATCGTTCTCCGGCGAGAGAACGGCTTTGTGTAAAACCAGAATCAGAGGAGGAAATTTGCGAATGGAAAAGCGGATTCCTGTTCCAAGCGATATCGAAATAGCCCAGTCCTCGGCGATGTCTCCAATAGTCGACATAGCAAAAAAACTCGGGATCGACGAAGAAGAGCTCGAACTGTACGGAAAGTATAAGGCGAAGATCCTTCCCTCCGTCTGGGAGAGAGTCAAGGATCGCAAAGACGGCAAGCTCGTCCTCGTGACCGCGATCACCCCCACGCCGGCCGGAGAGGGCAAGACGACCACGACCGTGGGACTTGCGCAGGCGCTCGCCCATATCGGGAAGAAGGCGTCCCTCGCGATCCGCGAACCGTCACTCGGTCCGAGCTTCGGCGTCAAGGGCGGAGCGGCCGGAGGCGGCTATTCCCAGGTCGTTCCGATGGAAGACATCAACCTCCACTTCACGGGAGACTTCCACGCGATCACCACGGCGCACAATCTGCTCTCCGCGATGATCGACAATCACCTGCACCAGGGAAACGAACTCGGCCTCGATCCGAGAAGGATCACATGGCGCCGCGTCATGGACCTCAACGAACGGGCGCTGCGGCATGTCGTTATCGGACTGGGCGGCAAGGCCGACGGCATCCCCAGGGAGAGCGGCTTCGACATCACGGTCGCCTCGGAAATCATGGCGATTTTGTGCCTCTCGCTGGATCTCATGGACCTCAAGGAACGCATCGGCCGGATCGTCATCGGCTTCAAATACGACGGGAGTCCTGTGACGGCAGGCGATATCGGAGCCGCCGGCTCCATGACGCTGCTGCTCAAGGATGCGATCAAGCCGAATCTTGTGCAGACCCTCGAAGGGGTTCCCTCGTTCATTCACGGCGGTCCCTTCGCGAACATCGCGCACGGCTGCAACAGCATCCAGGCCACCAGACTGGGATTGAAGCTCGCGGACTACTTCATCACGGAGGCCGGCTTCGGGGCGGACCTCGGCGCCGAAAAGTTCCTCGATATCAAGTGCCGCATGGCCGGCTTGAAACCCTCGGTCGTCGTCATCGTCGCCACGGTGCGCGCGCTCAAGATGCACGGAGGGCGCAAGAAGAACGAGCTGATCGTCGAAGATCTGGCGGCGCTGGAAAAGGGCATGACGAACCTCGAAAAGCACATCGAGAATATCACGCAGTTCGGACTCCCGGCCGTTGTCGCCATCAACCGCTTCCCGACGGACACGAAGGCGGAACTCGACCTCATCGAGAAAAAGTGCAACGCGCTCGGCGCG
>CALMZW010000329.1 GCA_937870605.1 uncultured Synergistaceae bacterium | reverse complement strand
GTTAGTGACCGCGCCGAGGACTTCCCTGCGGTCTTCCGAAAGAAGAATGCCCCGTAGTTCGGTTTCGAGAAAGAGTTCGGCGCCGTTTTGCTGGGCGTTGTCCATGAAGGCGAGAACGGCCTCGAAGTTGTTCACGATCGACCCGGTGGGCGCGTAGAGCGCATGAGTGATTGCGGCGCTGACGTTGGGCTCGCGGGCCCGCAACGCGTCGCCGCCGATGATTTCGACGCCGGGGACGCCGTTGCGCTTTCCCTGGTCGAGAAGGGTTTCGAGCGTTTTCAGATCCCGTTCGCCGAAGCCGCAGACGTAGGAGCCGCACTGTTCGAGCGTGAAGTCAAGAATGCCCGCGAGGTCCCGGTACATGCTGTTGCCGGGGGCGCAGAAACGAGACTTGATCGACCCGGGCACATCGTCGTATCCGGCGTGGATCATGGCGCTGTTCGCCCGGCTCGCACCCGAGGGAATGTCCGAGGCCTTGTCGATGACGGCTATCCGGAGCGCGTAGGCGGAAAGCTCCCGCGCGAGGGCGGCTCCGACGATGCCCGCGCCGACGATGACGATATCGTATGTTCTGTCGTTCCCCATAGGATCCGTCGTGAGCGGGGAAGCGCATTCCGCGTGCGCGCGGTTCATGCAGGATCCAGGCATCGGTCCGGATAGTTGGTGATGATCACGTCGACGCCGATGGATTTCAGCTCGTCGGCGCGCTTCTTCGTATTGACGGTCCAGCACGCGATCTTCACTCCGTTGGCGTGGGCGTCTTCGACCAGTTCCGGGGATGCGTACTCCTGAGCTGGATGAAGGCTGTACAGATTCAGGCCGCGGGTTTTCGCGTAGGCAAGCGGATCGATGAGCAGGGCTTCGTAGAGCATCCCCAGACGGAGCGACGGGGCCGTTTTTCCGATCCGTCGCAGGGATTCATGGTTGAAGGACGAAACGATGACGGTTTCCTCCCGCCGATGCGTCCGCAGGATCGCCGCGACTCGTTCTTCCAGGCCGGGCCGGTCGCCGGGCCTGCTTTTCAGTTCGACGTTCAGGATGACGGCCGGAGGGATCCGGTCGAGCAGTTCGTCGAGCGTCGGAACCTTCTCGCCGCGGAACGCCTCGGAGAACCATCCTCCCGCATCAAGCGCGCGTATCTCGCGACAGGTCAGGTCCCTGATCTCTCCGCTTCCATTGGTGGTGCGATCGACGGCCCAGTCGTGATGGATCACGACATCGCCGTCCCGTGTCAGCTGAGCGTCGCATTCGAGACCGGCGCACCCCTGCCGGATCGCGAGGTCGAACGACGCGAGCGTGTTTTCCGGAGCATACCCCGATGCTCCGCGGTGTCCGAAGACGAGCATGAAATGGCGCCTTCTTTCTATAAATGGATGTAGATAAAAATCACATTGGCGCGCGTTCGTTCGATGCATACGCGCGCTCGGAGTTTCAACCGCCAGAGTATAGCACCTCGAACCGTTTGGCTATATCATACATAAAAATGGAGTCAACGGCCGCGGTGAACGGGTTGGATGGGGGCGACGCATCGACCGTTCGATCCCGGCGCTGACGGCGCTCTTGCGGATGCCCCCCCGGGTTTTTTCGCAGACGCATGCCGAAGACGGATGAACGCGACGATGCTGGCGTTCGTGATGATCCTGATGGGCTATGGCGGAGTGACGTGGGCGCAGCAGGTCGTCCCTTCCGGAATAGCCGCATTGATCCTCTCTGTCGAACCGCTCTGGTTCTTCGTGCTGGACTGGCTCGTTTTCCGATCCGCCCGACCGCGGATCCAGGAGTGGATCGGGCTGCTGCTCGGCTTCGCGGGAACGCTCTATCTGGCCTTCGGACAGGGCGCCGTCAGTTTCGAGTCCGTTCCGGGGTACCGGCTGGGGACGTTTGTCATCTTCCTGAGCAGTCTGGCGTGGGTTTTCGGTTCGCTCCTTTCGCGCACAATCCGGATTTCTGAAGTCCCCCTGGCCGGAACCGCCATGGAGATGACGGCCGGCGGCGTCCTTCTCACGGCCGTAAGCGTGTTCTCCGGGGAGTGGTCGGCCTTTTCTCCGTCCGCCGTGAGTCTCCGCTCATGGCTGGCGCTGGGCTATCTCGTGACGTTCGGGTCGCTTATCGCCTTCACGGCGTTTGTCTGGCTGCTCCGGGTCGAACCTGCGTCGCGCGTCGCGACGCACGGCTTCGTCAATCCGGTCGTGGCGGTGCTG
>CALMZW010000328.1 GCA_937870605.1 uncultured Synergistaceae bacterium | reverse complement strand
GAAGGACCGCGAGATCGTGACGTTCTGCAAGGTTTCGATCCGGGGCTGGGACGCCCTCTGCATCCTCAGGCGGCTCGGGTTCAGTCGCGTCGCGGTGCTCGAGGGCGGCGTGATGGGCTGGCCCTATTCGCTGCGGTAGCTGACGCGGCACTTCCGGATGAAGGAGGCGGGGTGGTAGCTCATCTTCGCCTCCCGCATCCCGGGGTCGCCGAGATCCTCCTCGCGGTTGACCCACGTGAACGACGCCGCCGTGCGTTCGAGAAAGAGGGCGTTGATGGCCTGGTAGACGCCCGCGTAGCGCGTGAACCCCTTCTCGAAGTGGATCTCGACCGTATCCTCCGAGAGGGCTTCGGCAATCGTGTAGGCCGCGAGCTTCCCGCCAACCTTCAGGGCCCCTCCCATCAGGCCGGGCAGGTCCGCCCACGAGGTGAGAACGTGCGTGATCGCGCGGTTTTCCTCCCGCAGCCCCGGCGTTCCGTCACAGTTGCGCCACCGGCACCACTCCTCCTGCATCAGCAGGATCTCCTCCACCGTTTCGGGCGATATCTCCTCGTACGTCCAGTCGTACGACCCGACGAACTTTCGGACGCGGCTTTTCTTCGTCCGAAAGCGGTTGCCCGGAAGGTCGACGAGGTCGCTTCTCCGGTGGACGTATTCCCACAGATTTCTTCGGTTTTCCACGACGACCCGCGCGCCGAGCTGCCGTTTCCAGAGCAGCGCGAGCGGCGCGGGAACGTGGTCGAAGACGGCCCCTTCGGGCCAGAGGCGGCGCAGCAGGCGCGCCCAGTCGCGGTTCCAGTCGCCTGCGGGGGCGTACAGCAGCGGGGCCGGGTGTGTCTCGCGGATCCAGAAGAGCCCCGGCGCGGCCGGGTCGGTCGCCCATTCGTAGCCGCACTCCTCCCGCCACGCCCATAACGTGACGAACGAGTAGTCGCTCGACGCGAGCGGCATCCGGCGGAGCGCAGCAAAATAGTCGTCCCGCTCTTCTTGACCGACGGGGCGGAAGTCGGGGGGCATGGGTCAGCCGAGCCAGGCGACGCGGTATTTCTTGAGGTATCCCGAAGGATTGTAGGACTCTTTGGCCTGCCGGATCGTCTCGCTGCCCATGTCCTGTTCGCGGTTGACGCGCGGGTAGGCCGCGCCGGAGCGCTCCAGAAACGTCTGGTTGATGGCCTGGTAGATCCCCTTGTAGTCCGTGAAGCCCTTTTCGAAGTGGATCACGAGCATGTCCGGCTCCCTCGTCGAGACTCCCTCGGCGATCGTGTACGCGACGGGAGATCCGTCGACGCGAAGCAGCCCTCCCATGAGTCCGGGAAGGTTGTTCCAGTCGCAGAGGACGCGCGTGATCGCGTGGTTTTCGGCGCGCAGGCCCGGCGTGTCGTCGCAGTTGCGCCATCGGCACCAGTCGCCCTGCATGGCCAGGATCTCGCCGATGTCGTCGCCGTTGATGTCCTCGTAGGTCCAGTCGTAGAGCTTCTGGAACTGTTTGAGCAGGTTGCGCTTGGCGTGGAAGCGGTTTCCCTTGAGCGTCGTCAGTTCCGGGACGGAGTAGATGTATTCCCACTCGGAACGCTGCTCTTCGATGGTCGCATGGCTGCCCAGGTTACGCCGCCAGATCTCCGCAAGGGGCTCCGGCACGCGCTCGAAGACCGTTCCGTCCGGGAAGAGGCGCTTGAGCATCGGTTTCCAGTCGACGCCCATCCAGTTCCCGACGGGCGCCCAGTTCGTCGGGAGCGGCGACATGATCCGCAGCCAGCAGAGGCCGGAGTCGAAGGCCCACTCGTATTTCCGTTCGTCGGTCCACGCCCACAGGTTCACGAACGTGTAATCCGACGTCTTTTCCTGACAGGCCCCGAACAGGGCCGCGTATTCCTCGCGCCGTTCCAGTTGCAGCAGGTCGTATTTCAACATCGCCCGCCCCACCTCATTTCCGTTCATTTCTAGGGGTATTATACCGCGGTATCTCCGGAAAACGTTCAACATCCCCGTTGACGAAGGCGATGCGGTCGACCGTGTCGTGGTCATTCGCGTTGCTTCCCTGCCGTTTTGTTGCTACAATGTAGCCACAAAACGAGAAGGAAGGGAACGCTATGGGGATCTGTGACACATCAATACGCATCCGAATCGACAGCGCCACGAAAGAGAAAGCCGCAGGAGCCCTCGAGCGAATGGGGTTGTCCGTCTCGGACGCCGTTCGCATGCTGCTGGTGCGGATCGGGGAAAGCGGTCGTCTGCCGTTTGCGGTCGAGATACCAAACGCCGCCACACGCAGGAGCATCGCCGAACTCGAAGCCGGCAAGGGGATTGCGTACGACAACGCGGACGAGATGTTCCGCGACATCGGCATCTAGTCGGCCGTGCTCCGACCGGCTGTTTCGTCCCGGTTCAAGCGGGATGTGAAGCGTCAGCGGAAACGCGGATCGGATCTTTCGAAGCTGAAGGACGTCATCGATCTTCTTCTCTCCGGATCCACGCTTCCGCCGTCTTTTATGGACCATCCGCTCTCAGGCGAATGGAACGAGTACCGTGACCTTCACATCGAACCGGACTGGCTGCTCCTCTACCGCATCGACGGCGACACGCTCAAGCTCGCCCGCACCGGAACGCACGACGATATTTTCGGATGAAGAAACCGCGTGCGACCGGACTGCATTTTGAAATG
>CALMZW010000327.1 GCA_937870605.1 uncultured Synergistaceae bacterium | reverse complement strand
GCCCATACGGTCGGAGGCGCGATGTACGCGACGGGAACCGTATTGCCTCTCCGCCGGAGCGACGCGATCAGCGGAAGGTGAAAGTCCGGGCTGTCGATGACGACGACGCAGGAAGGCTTTCGGGCCTCAATCGCGTCAACGATGGCGCTCCGCAGCCGAAGGAGCCTCGGCAGTGCGGCGACGGCGTCCCGGATGCCGAAAATCCCCAGTTCGCCCGAGGAGAAACGCGCGTCTCCGCCCTCGGCCGCTCCCTTTTCGCCGAGCATCCCCCAGGCCGGTTCGCTGCATCCGAGAGCCCTGAGGGTGCGAAGAAGCGTTGCGGCGTACTGATCGCCGGAAGCCTCGCCGCAACTCAGAAAAAGCGACATTCACGCCTCTCCCGGTTCACGATCCCACGGCGCTCCGAGTTGCGTCTCCCGGTGAAACGCCGACGACCGAAACGCCATATCCGGACGCGAGCGTCGCGCACGTCTCCGGCTCGATGACGATCGTCCGCCCCGCCTCCACCGCCAGACAGCCGATGCCGGACTCGCGCATGACTTCGAGCGTCGTCGTTCCGATGGTCGGGAGGTCGTATCGCTCGTCCTGATCCCGTCGCATCATCTTGACCACGCATCCGCCCCCGTTTCGCAAAATCCGGCCCGCACGGCGGATCATCTCGTCGGTCCCCTCCATCGCTTCGACCGCGACGACCGCGCCTTCGTGCGTCACGAGCGCCTGCCCGAAGGAAAGCGGGAGAAGCACGCGCAGGATGTTCATGCCGCAGACGATATCGCGTTGCTCTCGCTCGTTCGGTTTCCGGCCGAAGAGATGTCCCTCGCGCGCGAGCAGGTCGGGAATCAGATCCCGGTAGGGAATGACGGGAACGCCGAATTTCTCCACCGCGGAGAGGACGGAAGCCAGAAGCGAGTGGTCGTCGCGCGCGTTCGCGGTTTTCAGGACTCGTTGCAGGACGGGATCGAGCTTCTCCGGGGAGAAGCAGAGCTCTTTCGGGACGCGCCCCGCGAGAACGAGCGCGCCGACGCCTTCCGCCTTCATGTCCGAAAGGGCCCACCCGAGATCGATGGAGGGGAAGGGCTTGACGACACAGGGAATTCCGGCGAACGACCCGGTTTCCCGACGCAGGGCGTAGACCACGGGGCGTCCGCCCCGTTCGGAGATGCGTCGCGCGACAAGCAGCGGCAGCGCTCCGTCTCCGGCGATGATCGCGATCGATTTGTCCACGTGAATCATTCCTCTCTTTTCAGGCGCACACGCCGGAATACATCATCGTCAATGGTTCCGAAGGGCTCTCCGGGAACGGAACACACGCGGAGGCTTCGTCCGACTCATGCTCCGGCGTCTAGTCGGCCTTGCGGACGAAGAGCGCTCCGAGCGAAAGAAACGTCACGTTCGGCAGCCATGCCGCAATCAGAGGCGGGAGGTTGCCCGTCTCGCCGAGCGCCCTCGAGAAGGACATGACGACGTAATAGGCGAACACGATGATAATGCACAGGCCGAATCCTATCCCCGATCCGCCCCGTCGCGGCGTCCGGACGCCGATGCTCGCGCCCAGAACGGCGAGAATCATCGCGGACCATGGAACCGAGAGCTTCAGGTGAAAGAGCACCCACAAGGGCAGCAGGTTCGCCCCCTGCGCCTTGAGGATGTTGATATGCGCCAGCAGTTCGATCGAACTCATTTCCGCCGGACGGCGCGATGCCTTTTCGAGCTGTTCGGGAGAGAGGTTGAGCAACAGGCGCTGTCGGTCGAACCGGAACAGGAGATGCACCTTTCCCGCGTCCGCGACCTCGAACACCTCTCCCTGCTCGACCCACCACTCTCCGCTCTTCCAGGTTCCGCGCATCGCCGTGGAAATGCGCCGCAGCTTTCCGGCATCGAACTCCTGAACCAGGATATCGCTCATCAGTCCTTCACGCGGGCGAAGTTTCCCGAGGTACAGCACCCGCTTGAGCTCCCCGTTCTGTTCGTCTTTCAGAAAGACGCGTTCCTTCAGGACGGACGGGCGCTCCTGCAGGATCTCGTATTTCATGAGATTTTCCGAAGCCCTGTTGGAAAACGGGACAATCGTTTCGTTCCCGATGAGCGTCAGCATCGCAAGAACTGCGGAAA
>CALMZW010000326.1 GCA_937870605.1 uncultured Synergistaceae bacterium | reverse complement strand
GTAGCGCTTCCCGGCGCAGCATTTCCGCATGGCGCACATGTTGGAGCAGAAGTAGAAGTGCCGTTCGCCCTCCTTGCATCCGTCGCAGACGACGTCTTCGGGCCTGACTTCGGTGTTGTAGAGCTTCGCCATCCTGTCGGCGATGTTCGCCAGCTCTTCGCCGTTCCCGGACTGGGTCGCGAGGTAGCTTTCGCATTTGGAACAGTCGATGCCGCAATAGGCGATCATGGAGCACTCCCCCTTATGACAAAATCCGTATTCGGCTCATAAGTGAGCATTGTATCATTCCGGAAAGGAACCGAACCGGGGCGGAATCTGCCGGGGGCAATCCACAAGAAATCCTTGTCGGTTCGTCAGGGGGGAAGCGGGAATAGTCTCTGTATCGCGTGAATTGTTCTCACGGGAATGTCTCTTGTTTTTGTGGAGTTTTGTGTCACGGCTCAATTCTGCGGAACAAGCGCGTTCCCATCCCTGCTTTTCAGTCAGGACAGGGCTTTGCCTGCCGTCAGGGGGCTGCGAAAGTCGAGATGTGGAATATTATCCGCTTCGGCTTCAGGCATGTGATTCAAGCCACTCCGCAAGTTTTTCCTTCGCAACGATAAGAACGAAGGGGTTCGCTTCTCCAATTTTCCACGTGGCGTTCGTCGTTATGCGGGATTTTTCGATGGATATCGTCTTGTCGATGCGGATGACGCTGGGCTTGCTCAATCCGTTCTTCGCATCGGGAGAGATGGCGACTTCCCACTTCCCGTATCGGATTCTGCTCGTAATCATGCTTACGACAAGCCGATCTCCCGTATCTTTCCATACGAGAATCGGCCGGTTCTTCTCTTCCGGAAGGTCGGAGAAGGGAAAGTTCGCCCAGATGATCTGACCGGGCTTATAGGAGATCTCTTCGGAGTTCTTCACGTTCGCTGTCCGAAAGAGGGCGACCAAGCGCTTCGAATTCGGTGATTTCCGTTTCGAGGGTTGCGTCATCGCTCTGACGCGCAATGCTTTTCCGCAGATGTTGGACCATGTCCCATACGGTCCGTTGCCCCTCCGGAGGAAGCGCCCCGACATCACGCGCAAGTCGTTCCATGTCGATTATCGCCGGCATTCGTTTCAGCTCCTTTGTGTTTCTGGAGGAAAAATACCTCACGGAACATGGTACTTCAACTTTTTGGTTCGGTCGAGGACCGACTGGACAAACATCCGTCTTCTGCGGTATCGTTCCCGTGCACTTCGGCGTCGTTCCATCGCGTTCGGCGCCTTCGCAATTTGTTTTTGGAAAGGGTGACGGGTGATGCGACACGTTTTTGTTTCATTGCTGATGTTTGGGATGCTTCTGCTTCCCTCCTGCGCGTCGGCTGCGTCGAAGCCGTCGGCGGTCATACTGGCGGGGAATTACTGGGACGGGGTTTCGGACGGGCCGCTCGGGGCCGCCGAGATTCTCGTCGTCGACGGTCGGATCGCTGAAGTCGGGAAGAGCGTCGCGCGGCCGGAGGGCGCGCGCGTGATCGATCTGTCCTCGAAGTTCGTGATGCCGGGGTTCATCGATTCGCACGTCCATCTCACCGGAGGCGCGCGGTTCTTCGCGAACACGATGGGCGGCAACGACGCCTCGCTGACGCTGAACGGGGTGTATGCCTGCGGTCAGCTCCTGAACAACGGGTTTACGACCGTTCGCGACGCGGGGGATTTCAGCTTCGCCTTCTGGGTCGTCCCCGAGCTGAAAAAAGCCGTCAATTCGGGAATCATCAGGGGGCCGCGCATTGTGACAGGCGGGCACATGATTTCCGCCGTCGGGGGGCACTTCGATGCCGCCGGTCTGGTCCGGAACGGCGTGTCGCTCGAACAGGTATCGGTCGTCGAAGGGGTGGACGGCGTGCGGCGCGCGGTCCACAACGAGGTCAGCCACGGCGCGGAGTGGGTCAAGATCGCCGGAAGCGGCGGCTTCATGTCGCCGAGCGACGGGCCCGAGGATGTGTCGTATTCGCAGGAGGAAATGAGCGCGGCGGTCGCGGCGGCGCGGGATATCGGAAAGCATGTTTTCGTTCACGCGTACGGGGATGAGGCCGTCCGCCGGGCTGTCGTCGCGGGCGTCCGGTCGGTCGAGCACGGCAGCCTCTCTTCGGCGGCGACGCTGGAGATGCTGGCGCAAAAGGGCATCTGGCTCGTTCCGACGCAGATCGCGGTGGTGGTGAACGCGCGGGCGACGGCGGAGGGCCATGTCGACATGAGCATGCCGGAGTACGTTCGCGAGAAGAACGCGAAGTTCTCGCCCCGGATTCTCGAGTGCGCCGGAAATATCGCGAAGAGCGACGTGAAGCTCGCCTTCGGCACGGACCTGGGGACGTTCGATTTCTCGGTGAACGGCGCGACGGAGTTCGCCGAGATGGTCCGCAACGGGATCGCCCCGCTTCGGGCGCTGAAGGCGGGGACGTCGGCGGCGGCCGAGATGCTCGAGCTGAACGCGGGCGTCATCGCCGCCGGGAAGAACGCGGATCTGGTCGCGATGCCGGGGAGTCCGTTCGACGATATTTCCGCGACGGAGAAGGTCTCTTTCGTGATGAAGGGCGGCGTCGTGTTCCGCGACGAACGGTAGCCGCCGAAGTCCTGCGAACAGCGAAGTATTGCGAGCAATAAGAAGCCCCGGAGCGTCCGAAAACGCTCCGGGGCTTCTTCGTATGCGCCGTGTCTTCCGGCGGGCGCTACTTCGCGGTGATCTCGAACGCGTCGCCGGGGTTTCCGGCGCAGAAGACGAAGCTCCCCTCGGGGGCGTAGACCTCGCCCGAGTCCACGATGCTGTCGAAGAGCACCTTCGGGTCGTCGTCCATCGGCTTCAGGACGACGATGCGCCCCTTGTCGGGACGCGCGAAGGAGAGGATCGCTCCCGTTCCGAGCTTTGTCCACTCGTTGTCGCCCGCCGCGCCGATGGTGACGGATGTCTTTCCGGCGGCCAGCGGCGTCGCCGCTCCTTCGGCGGAGAAAACGAAGCCCGCTCCCTTGACGCGGATGTCGCCGTCCTTGCTGAGGAGAATGATTTCGACCTGGTCGCGGGAACCCGTCGCCGCGATGCCGGCGGACTCCGGCGTCTCGATCCGGAGCAGGCCGAAGAACGTCATGTAGCCGGGGAGTTCCTTGTGAAGGGACGACTTCATCAGCAGCCCCTGGGAGACCTGGACGAAGGGGGACGCGTTGCGGCGGAGCCAGAGCTTCCCGTCGACGTCGACCGCAAACGCGACGGGCTTGTCGATCGCGCCGATCTTCAGGTAGTCGGGAGAGTCGCCGCCGAAGCGCGGGATGTCGCCGATGACGAGCCGGGTCTGCGCGTCCTTCGTGATGAAGTAGTATTTCAGGCCCTTGACGGCGTCGTGGAAGAATCCGCCGTTGTGGACGAGCGTGAGAAGCGGCTTTTCGTCGGCGTCCGAAGCGCCCTGTTTCAGCGGGAAGATGTTCAGCGCGTGTTTCGTCGTGTCGAACGCGAACCGGGCGCCTCCGTCCTGGTTGGCGTAGAATCCCGCGTGGGCGAGCAGTTCGGGCGGGATCGGCTGCGGTTCCACGGGTTTCCGTACGGCGGGCGCTTCGGGGAAGGGCAGCCCCCTGTCCTTCAGCAGCGCGTTCATGACCGCGTAGGTCACGGCTTCGGCGGACGCGTGGCCGGAGATGCTGACGGCGACGGCCATCCGCTTGACCGGGAGGACGGCGAGGTTCGTCGAGAAGAACATCGTCCCGCCGCTCTTCGAGAGGACCTGGAAGCCGAGCTTCTTGTAGCCCGTGAGCCACGCGTCGTCCCATCCGAAGGCGTCGAGGAGGGCGGGGCCCTTCAGCGACGCGGTGATCCCGGTGGGCTGGCTCTTGAGGATTTCGGCTACGGATGCGTCCGAGAGGATGTGCTTTCCTCCGGGCGCGAAGCTGTCGGCGAAGCGGCAGAGGTCTTCGGCGGTCGACGAGAGGCCGCCCGCGCCGTAGACCTGGACGACTTCGGACGGATATTTCTTTCCGTCGGCGTCGTAGTACGCCGCGACGTCGCCGCGCCATTCGCCGATGCTCGGGCCGGAGTTCTTCATGTCGAGCGGCCCGAAGACGCGTTCGGCGAGGAAGTCCGTGAACTTCTTTCCCGACAGCCGCTCGACGATCATCTCGGCGAGCGTGAAGCCGTCGTTGCAGTAGATTCCCATCGCGCCGGGCGCGTGCTTGAGTTTCGCGTTCCTGAGCCGTTCGAGCAGGACGGCGTGGGGCTTGGCGTCGAGCGCGAAGCCGAACTCGAAGGTCGATCCCGGAAGGCCGGACGAGTGGTTGAAGAGCATCCGGACGGTGATGTCCCTGTAGCGCGGGTCCTTCATGACGAACTCGGGGAGGTGCTTCGCGACCGGGTCGTCGACCGAGAGCTTCCCGTCGTCGGCCAAGAGCAGGGTCGCGACGGCGACGAACATCTTGCTCGTGGAGCCGATGTTGAAGCGCGTGTTCGCCGTCACGGGGCGGTTCGTCGCGCGGTCGGCGGGGCCGAAGCCTTCGGAATAGACGATCCTTCCGCCGTCCATGACCGCGACGGTCGCGGCGTTTCCCGCTCCCGAGACGATCGTCTTCCAGAGCGCCTCGCGGGCGGTCGTTGCGGTGTTCAGGTACGCTTCGCAGGGCGTTGCGGCCGCGTGCGCCGCAACGGACGCGAGCGACAGGCAGAGAACGACGACGAACAAAACGGTTCGTTTCGGATTTCTCAAGATACCCACTCCTCTCGAATACCCCGACCCGGCCCCGGAGAGCCGAACCCTCTATTTCCCCATACAGCCGCTTGTTCCGCCATTATCGCACCGTTATCTCGAATGCGTCTCCCGGCCTTCCGCCGAGCAGAATGAAGCTTCCTTCCGGGACATACGTTTCGCCGGCATCCACGACGCTGTCGTAGAGCGGCGCCGGATCGTTCGGTCCCTTCAATACGATCACGCGGCCGTTCTCCGGTTTTGCGAAGGACAGGACAGCTCCGCGATCGACGGTTCTCCACTCGTTCTCGCCGTCGGTTCCGATGGCGACCTCGTTCTTCCCCGCGGTTACGCCCCGCGCCGAACGTGCGGGGGAGTAGACGAACTGCATCGTCTTCGCCCGGATTTCGCCGTTTTTGCGGAAGAGCTTCAGCTCGGCCTGGTCGCGGAAGCCTGTGGCCGCAATGCCCGCGAAGTCGGGCCCCTCGATTTTGAGGACGCCGAAGAATGTCAGGTAGCCGGGGAGTTCCCCATACACGTGCGATTCCGCGATCAGCCATTCCGAAACCT
>CALMZW010000325.1 GCA_937870605.1 uncultured Synergistaceae bacterium | reverse complement strand
GACTACAAGCACCCGGTCTGGCTCACGGCGTGCGGGTACATCATGGCCGCGTTCACGCTGTGGATGGGGTTGAAGTCGCTTCCGAACATCCTGAAGATGTTCAGCTAGAATGGAGGGACCTGCAAAGGAGGCGAAACATGTGACCGAAGCTGTATACCCGCGGCTGCTCCACGCCGGTGACACATGTGTCGTCGTGGAGTTCGGGGACACGATCGACATGGCGGTCAACAGCCGGATGCAGGCGCTGAAAGAACGTCTTTCGCGAAGCGGGCTCTCCTGCATCCGGGAACTCATCCCGACATACCGCTCCGTTGCGGTGTATTTCGATCCGGATGCGGTCGACCCGAAACGGTTCCTGAACATGCTGGAGGAAATGTCCCGGAGCGAGGGGACTTCCTCTGCGGAGCGCACGACGGGCGTCGTCATCCCCGTATGTTACGGCGGCGAATTCGGGCCGGACATGGCGAACGTCGCGGCGCACACCGGACTGACGGAGGACGAGATCGTCCGCCGACACGCGGGAACGGACTGCTACTGCTACATGCTCGGCTTCACGCCGGGCTTCGCGTACCTGGGCGGAATGGACGAGACGCTGGCCACTCCGAGACTGAAGGAACCGCGCGAGAAGATCCCGACGGGAAGCGTCGGCGTGGCCGGAAAACAGACGGGAATCTACCCTATCGAAAGTCCGGGCGGATGGCAGCTCATCGGCCGCACGCCGCTGCGGATGTTCGATCCCCGCAGAAGCGCCCCGACGGTCATCGAAGCGGGGATGTGGGTTCGCTTCCGTCCGGTGGACCATGCGGAATACGATCGCCTCGCAGCCTTGGCGAACAAAGGGGACGTTGTCGTCGAACGCTTTACGCGCGAATCGCGTCCCGAAGAAAGGAAACGCACATGAAACTGTCGGTCAGGAATCCGGGAATGCTCACGACCGTTCAGGATCTTGGCCGATGGGGGTTTCAGCAGATCGGAATGCCCGTGGCCGGGGCGATGGACGCGGATGCGCTCCGGATCGGCAATCTTCTGCTCGGAAACGACGAAGGGGCGGCGGCGCTCGAAATCACGCTTCTCGGCCCCACGCTCGTCGTCTCGGGAGACGGCCTCGTCGCCGTAACAGGCGCGGACCTCGGCTTTCGTCTCAACAACGTTCCGGCCCCGACCTGGCGCGCGGTGCGGGTCACGACCGGCGACACGCTGCAATTCTCCGGCCCATCGGGGAAGGGAACGCGTTCCTATTTGTGCGTGAGCGGCGGCATCGACGTTCCGCCCGTCATGGGGAGCCGATCGACCTATCTGCGCGCCGCCCTTGGCGGGTTCGAGGGAAGGGCGCTCAAGGCGGGCGATACGCTCGGATCGGGAACGCCCCCGGCCCTCTGGAAGCGCATCGAGGGCTTCGAATGTCCCGTCGACCTGCGGCCCGAACGGGACGCGAACGCGCCGTTGCGTGTCGTCCCGGGGCCGCAGGAAGATCGCTTCACCCCGGAGGGCATCGAGACATTCTACAATTCCGAATACACCATCACAAACTCCGCGGACCGAATGGGATACCGGATGGAGGGGCCCGTCGTCGCGCACACCGGGGCGGCGGATATCGTTTCCGACGCCATTCCCCTGGGCGCAATCCAGATCCCGGGGCACGGACAGCCCATCGTCATGCTGGCGGACCGCCAGACGACCGGGGGATACACCAAGATCGGCGTCCTCTGCACGCCGGATATCGCGTCCCTGGCGCAACGCATGCCCGGACAAAAGGCGCGCTTCCGGCGGATCTCCTTCGAGGAGGCGCTGGACATCTCCCGCGCGGAGCGGGAGAAGCTGTCGCGCGTGCGGCAGGCGCGGGCCGCGTGGACCACGAGACCCGAAGAGAAGACGCCGATGCGCGGAAACGCCGAAGAACGCCTCTCGTCCGGCGTGCAGCAGGCCGGAGCGGGATCGCTCAATCTCGTGGTGAACGGAACCGGGTACAGGGTGACGTGGGAAACCGCGTCGGAATGAACGAAGCAAGGGAGGCTGGTATTTTGATCGATCTCAACAGCGACCTCGGGGAAAGTTTCGGCGCGTACACCCTGGGGATGGACGGCGACGTCATGAAGAGCGTCACGTCCGCGAACGTCGCCTGCGGCTTTCATGCCGGAGATCCCGAAGTGATGCTCAAAACCGTGAAACTCGCGGCCGCGGCAGGCGTCGCGGTCGGAGCACACCCCGGACACCCCGATCTTCAGGGGTTCGGACGCCGCACGATGGCGTGCTCGCCTGAGGAAACGTACGCCTATTGTCTGTACCAGATCGGCGCAATGGCTTCGGTATGCCGCGCGGCGGGCGTGCGCCTCCAGCACGTCAAGGCGCACGGGGCGCTCTATAACCAGGCCGCGAAAGACCTCGCCCTCGCAAAAGCCATCGCGAAGGCTGCAAAGGACGCCGCCGACGGACTCATTCTGCTCGGGCTCGCGAACTCGCTGTTCGAGCAGGCGGCGCGGGAGGAAGGCGTCCCCTTCGCCTCGGAAGCGTTCGCCGACCGGGGATACCAGAGCGACGGAACGCTCGTTCCGCGAAACAAACCCGGGGCGATGATCGACGACCTGAACCTCGCCGCGGCGCGTGTGGTCCGTATGGCCACGGAAGGCGTCGTCGAGGCCGTGGACGGTGCAATAGTACACATGCGGCCGGATTCGGTCTGCCTCCACGGAGACAGCGCACACGCGGTGGCTATGGCGGCCGCCGTCCGGGACGCCCTCAAACGGGCGAATATCGCGGTCAGACCGCTTGCGGAGGTGTTGAAAAAGTGATGAAAGCAGCCGATTACGCATCCTGGTCCCCCGAAGACGTGCGGAAGATCATCCGCACCGGAGAATGGTCTCTTCCGACCCCGGGCATGTGCAAGGGGTACGCCCAGGCCAATCTCGTCATGCTCCCGAAGGATCTCGCGTTCGACTTCCTGGTCTTCGCGCAGCGGAATCCGAAGCCCTGCCCGGTCCTCGATGTCACCGAGCCGGGCAACCCCGAGCCGAAGCTCGTCGCTCCCGGAGCCGACCTGACGACCGACATTCCGCGCTACCGTGTCTGGAAGGACGGCGTCTGCGTGGACGAACCGACCGACGTGAAGAAGTACTGGCGCGACGACATGGTCGCCTTCCTGCTGGGCTGTTCGTTCACGTTCGAGAGCGCGCTGCTCGACGCACGGATCCCCGTTCGCCATATCGAATGCAACTGCAACGTGCCGATGTACATCACGAACATCCAGTGCACCCCTGCGGGCAAGCTGCGCGGCCCCATCGTCGTGAGCATGCGCCCGATCCCGCATCGCCAGGTGGTCAAGGCCGCGCTGGCCACGGGGCGATTCCCGGCCGTTCACGGCGCGCCGATCCACATCGGAGATCCCGCTGCCATCGGCATCAGGGACATCATGAAGCCCGACATGGGCGATCCGGTTCCGATCAACGAAGGCGAGGTTCCGGTCTTCTGGGCGTGCGGCTGCACGCCGCAGGCCGCGCTCATGGACTGCAAGCCGCCCTTCGCGATCACCCACTCGCCGGGCCACATGTTCGTCACATCCGTCAAGGACTCAGATTACGCCGTGTTCTAGGACACCGACGATGGGGCGCTTCCGGAGCGCCCCATCGCTCTTTCCGCACCATTCGCCGCCCCATTTGTTCCAGCTGACAGAACGCAAGTCTACAGCGTCGAACATTGACGAACGTCCTCCGTATCAGTAAGATTAATCCGCACTCTCCAGCACCCCTGACGATTCGACAAAAGGGCGGCGAACTGCATGCGAATCGCGTACGACGAAATGAAGGACGTCTTCGAACGGGTTCTTCTGAAATACGGTTTTCCGAAAAAAACGGCCGATCTCTCGGCGCGGCTCTTCACGGACAACACCTGCGACGGCATCGCTTCCCACGGGGTGAACCGTTTCCCGCGTGTCGTTTCGTATATCAAAAAGGGACATATCCATCCCGGAGCGGAACCCTCGCTCGAAACCTCCCAGGGCGCGCTGGAACGCTGGAACGGAAATCTCGGTATGGGCAACACCAACGCGGCGTTCGCAATGGCGCGGGCGATGGCGCTTGCCGACGAGTCCGGAATCGGATGCGTCGCGCTCCGCAACACGAATCACTGGATGCGCGGCGGCGCGTACGGACTTCAGGCGGCCCGCGCCGGATACATCGGCGTCTGCTGGACAAACACGATGCCGAACATGCCCCCGTGGGGCGCGAAGGACCGGCGCATCGGCAACAACCCCCTGATCCTGGCGATCCCGCACGGCGACATGCCCGTTCTCATGGACGGCGCCCTCGCGCAGTTCTCCTACGGCGCGATCGAGAGCGCCCGCCTCGCGGGCAGACAGCTTCCCGTTCCCGGGGGGTACGACCGGGACGGCGCTCTTACGACGGACCCAGCATCGATCGAGGAGACCTGGCGCGTGCTTCCGATCGGCTTCTGGAAGGGCTCGGGCTTTTCGATCGCGCTCGACATGATCGGCGCGATCCTGTCGGGCGGAAATTCCGTTCCTGAAATCGGCAAACTCGGCGACGAGATCTCCGTCACACAGGTCTTCATCGCCTTCAAGCCTCTCGACGACGACTTCGCTAAGACGACGGCGGACGCCGTCATCGCGGATCTCAGAGCGGCCGAACCGGCGGTTGAAGGGGGAGAGATCCTCTACCCGGGCGAAAAGGAAGGGCGGACACGGAAAGAAAATCTCGAAAAGGGCATTCCCGTGGTCGAAGAGATCTGGCGCGGCATCCTCGCGGAGCTTCCGGGCTCGTAGAATTCGGAGTCACGCGGAGGGGACTCCCCTTCGCATATCACCATATACTAACAGAGGGGGTACCACGAATGAGGAAATTTGCGGCACTGTTTCTCGCAGCGGCTCTTGCGCTCGTCTTCGGCGTTCAGGCGGTTCCCGCACGGAGCGACGCGGCTCCGCTGAAGCTCGTTGCGGCGCACAACCAGACGTCCCAGGAGAACCCCTACCAGTACGGCATGAAGAAGTTCAAGGAAGTTCTTGAGAAGATCTCCGGCGGCGAAATCACGGTCGACGTTCACGCCGGAACGATCGGCACGAACGAAGACGAACTCGTCGAGAAGCTCAAGCTCGGCGCGGCGGATGTCGTTGTCGCCTCCCCCGGCTTCATGACCAAGATCGGAATCCCCGAAGTGGATCTCTTCTCGCTGCTCTATCTCTACAAGAGCTTCGACCACTGGGGAAAGGTCGTCGACGGCGACGTGGGACAGACGCTCTCGAAGATCATCAACGAAAAGTCGAAGAACACCTTCCGGATCGCCGCGTTCTGGTCCGCCGGAGTCCGGAACTACTACGGCAAGAAGCCCATCAACGCAGTCGATGACCTCAAGGGCATGAAGATCCGCACCCAGATGTCCGGCGTCGTCGCCGAATTCTGGAAGAAGACCGGCGCGATCCCGACGCAGGTCGCCTGGGGCGACCTCGACCAGGCGCTGCAGCAGGGCATCGTCGACGCGGCGGAGAACGACTACGCGAACTTCCGCCTCCTGGATCACCACAAGACCGCCAACGGCAAGTTCATCACCGAGACGGAGCACGACTATACGACGCGGTTCGTCCTCATGAACGGCAAGAAGTGGGATGCGCTGACCGACAAGCAGCGGGAATGGATCACGGCGGCGATGAAGGAAGCCACGACCGAGGAACGCTCCGTGACCTTCAACATGCTCGCGAAGTCCAAGGCGAAGGTCATCGCGGACGGCGGCGTCGTGAATACGCCCGACAAAGCGCCGTTCATGGCCATCGCGGTCCCAATCCAGGACAAACTCGCCGAGTCGCTGAAGCTGACCGATCTCGTGGAGAAGATCCGGGCTGCAGGAAAGTAGCCCCTGTTCTGAAGGCCGTTCCTTCTCCCCGACGGGAGGGGGAACGGCTTTTCTTTGAAGGACTGTCCCCGGGATTCCTCGCGCCTCGCGGGGGATTTTTCTTTATTCCGCAGTCCCCGTTTTGATGCGTTCCACAGAGGAGGAACACCGTGAAAAAACTGGTTTCGAGTATCGTACGCTTTCAAGAGACGATGGGAATGATTCTGCTCACCGTCTTTTTCCTGGCCATCCTGGCGCAGATCGCGGCCCGGTACATGGCTAGCCCGCTGCTCTGGACGGAGGAGCTGGCGAATTACTCCTTCATCTGGGCCGTTTTCATGGGCGCGTCCGTGATGGTCCACTACAAGGCGCACTTCGCCTTCACGTTCCTGATCGAAAAATTCAGGGGCAGGACTTCGCTCGTCTACGACGTGGTCATCTGCGCCATCCTGCTCTGCTTCACGGTCCCGATGACCCTGTACGGCGTCACGATCGTTTCGGAGTTCTGGGACTACAACTGGATCACCCTCACGTGGGTCAAGATGGGGTACACCTGGATGTGCCTTCCGATCATGGGCTCGACCATGACGCTCTATATCGTTGCGCACGTCGTCGAGGACATCCGGACGCTGCTGCGTGGAGAGGCCGTCGCATGACGCCGCTCGCGATCGTCGGTCTCTTCGTCGTCCTCATCTTCATCGGCGTCCCCATCGCCTTCGTCATCGGCATCGTCTCGCTGCTCGGGATCATGTCCATCCCGATGATCCCGAATCTCACGGTCTTCATGAAGATGTTCAACGGACTGAATTCGTTCGTGCTGCTTGCGATTCCGCTGTTCATCCTCGCGGCGAACATCATGAACCGCGGAAAGATCACCGAGATGCTCGTGAACTTCTGCATCGCGCTCGTCGGCAATATCAGAGGCGGGCTCGCGCACGCCAACATTCTCGTCTCGATGATTTTCGCAGGGGTTTCCGGATCGTCGCAGGCGGACACGGCGGGCGTCGGGAAGATGCTCATCCCGGCGATGATCGACACGGGGTACGACAAGGAGACGACGGTCGGCGTCACGGCCGCGTCCTCGACGATCGGCGTCATCATCCCGCCGAGCATCCCGATGGTCGTCTATTCGGGGCTCACGAACGCTTCGGTCGCTGCGCTCTTCATCGGCGGCATGATCCCGGGAATCCTCATCGGCCTCACGATGATGCTCATCGTGAGCGTGATCGGAAGAAAGAGAAATTTCCCGAAGTACAAACGCGCCGGGTTCCGCAAGGTCTGGGGACTTTTCCGGCAGTCCTTCCCCGCCCTGCTGACGCCCGTCATTATCGTCGGCGGCATCACGACGGGCTGGTACACCCCGACGGAAGCCGCCGCATTCGCGTCCGTGTACGCGCTCCTCATCAGCCTCTTCATCTACAGGACGCTCACGTTGCGCGATCTTCCCGACATCATCAAGGAGACGCTGAAGCTCAGTTCGCTCTCGCTCTTCGCGCTTGCCACCGCGAGCGCGCTCGGAGAACTCCTCGGGTACTACAAGGCGTCCGACCACATCGGCGCGTTTTTCGCCGCCACGATCGCCAGCCCGCAGGTCTTCATGCTGATCGTCATCGCGTTCTTCCTCTTCGTCGGGACGTTCATGGACGCGATCCCCGCGATGATCCTGTTCATGCCCGTCATTCTCCCGACGGCGCTGAAGCTGGGGATCACGTCGGTCCACCTCGGCATCGTCGTCGTCATTACGCTCGCCATCGGGCTCGTGACGCCTCCGTACGGGCTCTGTCTGCTCATAGCCGGTTCGATCGCGGATCTTTCGATCGAACGGTCTCTGCGGGGCGTCCTGCCGTACATCGCGGCGGACCTCATCATCCTGCTGCTCGTGGCCATGTTCCCGGCCATCGCGTTCTATATCCCGCAGAAGCTGGGAATCATGTAATGCGCCCCGCCCCGTGAAACGCTCACGGGTCGGGGATTTTTTCGTACGGCGGACC
>CALMZW010000324.1 GCA_937870605.1 uncultured Synergistaceae bacterium | reverse complement strand
TTCCCGTGAATGTGAACTCGGGCGCGTCCATCGCGAGGGAACGGTAGCGGACGAAGCTCGTGACATCGTTGCAGTGGAGCATGACGGCAAGCGTCACGTCGTCGAAGACGCCCATCTCGGCCATGGTCACTTTGGCCCCGTTGGTCTCTTCGGCGGGCGTGCCGACGACACGCAGGGTTCCTCCGAGTTCGGCCATGAGCGGGAGCAACGCCGCGCCTGCAAGCGAGGACATGCTCCCGTGAAGGCAGTGTCCGCATCCGTGCCCGATCAGCGGAAGCGCGTCGTATTCCGCGAGAAGCGCGACAACGGGAAAGCCGCTTCCTGCCGTTGCGCAAAAGGCGGTTGGAATGCCGCTAAACGGCGTTTCGACCGAGAACCCCGCGTGGCGCAGAAAGTCCGTATGCGCCGCGCAGGCAAAGTGTTCCTCGCCTCCTGTTTCGGGGCGCCCGGCGATGCCGAGGTTCAACGCGATTGCGTCGGAAAGGCGTTCGCGGATCGAAATATCCGCATTCCGTGAAAACTGTTCATAATTGTGCATATCTCTTCCTCCCTGCGTGAAGGATATGGTACCATAATTCGGGTTCATACAGAGAATGGAGAGAATAGGGGGAGCCTTCATGAGCAAACGACTGGAACAGGCGATTCTCGAACGCCTGGCTATTTCACCGAAAGAACGGATCCTTTGGTGGAACGGAGACTGGTGGACGAAGGAGCGGTTTCTGGCCCTCGTCGACGGATGTACGGAAAGCCTCGAATCGTCCGGATTCGGCAAAGGACAGCGTATTGCGGTTCTGTTGCCGAATTCCCCGAAAGTGCTTGCCCTCTCGATCGCCGCATGGCGGCTCGACGGAGCGATTTCTCCGCTCAACGCGAAATCGGGGATTCCTTCGGCAGTGGGGACGCTCGCGCTCGTAGACCCTTTCTGCGTCCTTCTCGCGGAAGGACTCGATGAACTCGGCGCGGCGCTTGCCGAAAAGGGCATCCCGTCCGTCATGACCGGGACGGACGATCCGCTTCCGAAGCTGCCTCACCGGGAAGGAACGCCCGAATCCGAGGATCTTGCGGTCATTTTCGCGACATCCGGCACGACTGGGCTTCCCAAGGCCGTGCCGCTGACGCACGGCAATCTGTACGACAACGCGACGACGGTCTTTCGTCAACTGACGGAGCTGCACGAAGGCGATACGTTGCTGAATGTGCTCCCGAACTTTCACTCGTTCGGCTACACCGTATCCGGCCTCATGCCGCTGCTGTGCGACATGAAGCAGACGATCCTTCCGTCCTTCCTGCCTCTGAACGGCGCGCTTCAATCCATGAACCAGTCGGAGATCAGCGCGATGATCGTCGTTCCCACGATGCTCTCGCTCGCACTCAGCGCGATCGAACACGGAGCGACGGTTCCGGACAAGCTCCGTCTTGTCGTGACAGGAGGCGACCGCCTCAACGTGCAGCTCGACGAAAAAGTGCGGAAGGTCATGGGCGTGGGGCCTCTTGAGGGGTACGGTCTTACGGAATGTTCTCCCGTCGTGTGCGTCAACAGATCCTACGCGACGCGCAAACTGGGGACGGTCGGACCGTTCATCGAGGGATACGAATGGAAACTGAAGAAGGAAACCGGCGAGGATCTCGATGGCCGGGAAGGTGTCTTGTGGGTCCGCGGGCCTTCCGTGACGGACCGTTATTTCCGCGATCCCGCAATGACTGCGGAACGCTTCAGCGACGGCTGGTTCAACACGGGGGACTACGTCCGGCTCGACGATGAGGGGAACGTGACCATTCTCGACCGGGTGACGGACATCATCATCGTCGGCGGGTTCAACGTCTATCCCCAGGAAGTGGAAGCGACGCTGCATGCGCACCCCGCGATCGCCCAGGCGATTGTCGTCGGAATGCCGCACCCCGTCAACGGAGAAGTCCCGATGGCGTATGTCAAGAAACGCGAAGGAATGCAGGTGACGCAGCGGGAAATCGTCGAATACTGCAAAAGTCAGCTCGCACACTTCAAGGTTCCGCGAAAGGTCGAGTTCATCGACGCGTTCCCGCTTTCGAGCACCGGGAAGGTGCTTCGCAGGATGCTCCGGCAAAAACCTCTTTGAGAAAAAAGGAACGGCCCCGGAAAAACCGGGGCCGTTCCTGTGTCGTTTGCGCCTGTCGGGGATCAGAAAGCGCGGAACCCGGCCACGTCCTCGCGGATCCTGAGGTATTGCTTCTTTGTGATATCCATATGTCCCTTTTCCATTTCCATGAGTTTGCCGAACATGACGGCCGCTTCGCCGTCCGATTCTTTCGAAAGCTTCTCGTAGAACTCCATGGCCCGCATCTCGGACAGGTACGCCGCGGAGGCGATGCGCAGCAGCGACGTGACATCGCCGAAGTCCTTCGTTTGCACCTTCAGCTCGGGGGAGACGACGACAGTCGGATCGATGGCGCACGTTTCGCCGTACATTTTTTCATACATGCTCTTGAGACTTTCTTCGTGTTCGCTTTCCCATTCGGAGAGTTCCATGAGTTCGGTCTTCAGATGGGGTTCCGATACGCTTTCCGCCCAAACCCTGTAGAATTGTCCGGCCTCGATTTCTGCGTGGATGCCGTAACGAAGCGCCTCTTTCATCTCGAAACACTTTGATGTCATGTACTTCCCTCCCGTTCGCAATGAGAATATTGAAAACCCGAGAACTATTATACACGTCTGAAGGCGAAATTTGTGAAAGACGGTTGTATGGCTCCGCATGCATCCTCTATGCGATAATAAAAACAAGAATTCAGGTGAGGAGGATCCATTATGACCCGAAAGCCACGTGTCCTTGTAACCTGCGCGATGAACGACCGGCTTCGAACGAGCGTGCGCGCCGTTCTGGAACCCGCCTGCACGGTTTCGTTCCTGAAGGATTGTGCGGAGACCGAGCGTTCCGGGGCGATTCAGGAAAGTGACGCCCTTCTGTGTTTCTTTTTCAACAGGGAGATCCGTCCGGAGGAGTATCCGCTCCTGGAAAAGATGCGTCTGCTTCAGACCATATCGACCGGCGTCGACTTTCTCCCGTTTGCGGATATTCCGTCCGGACTGCCGATCGCCTGCAACGCCGGAGGGTGGGCGTCGCAGATCGCCGAGCACACGGTCGCGATGATTCTGGCGCTTTCGAGACAACTCCTTCCGTTGCACGAGGAGCTGAAACGGGGACGTTTCCACAAGGAAGAACCCATCCTTCGAACCCTGCGCGGAAAGACCGCCGGCATCATCGGGTACGGCGGAATCGGGAAAAAGGTCGCGGATCTTCTTCGGGCGTTCGGGATGAAGACAGCGGCGATCAATTCGTCAGGCAGGACGCAGGACGACGTGGTTTTCTGCGGAACGCTCGACGATCTTGCGACGATGCTTCCGATGTCGGATGTCGTCGTTTTGTCGTTACCGCTGATGCGACATACCAGAAACGTCATAGGAAAGCGCGAACTCGAAACCATGAAACGCAACGCCATTTTCGTAAACGTTGCGCGCGCGCGTCTTGTGGACGAAGAAGCGTTATATGAACACTGCCGCGCGAACACCGATTTCCTTACGGGAATCGACGTCTGGTGGAAGGAACCGACATGGGGCGGGGGAGATTTCACCCTCCGGTTTCCGTTTCTCGATCTGCCGAATGTCCTCGGTTCCCCGCACAATTCGAACAGCGCCGAGAACGGTTTTGAAGAAGCGTCCATCGCAGCCGCGGGAAACGTGGCCTGTTTTCTGAGGGGGGATCCGTATTCGGGACGCGTCGATCGGGAGGATTACGCCGAAAACGCTTCGGATTGACCGCCGTTGTGCGGCGCCGCATACACGAAAGGCGTGATCATTTTGGGAAACGAATCCGCAGGGGCCCTGGCGATACTTGTTGGGGGAATCTTGTGGGGCACGTCCGGAACGGCCCAGGCGCTTTTGTCGCCGATGGTCGTGTCACCGATGGCTGTGGGGGCGATGCGTCTGGGTGTCGCCGGGGTGCTTTTGCTCCTGTTTTCCTTTGTCCGGAGAGGAACGAGCGTATTTCGGGGCGCATGGCCCTGGTTGGCGTGTATTCCCGCTGCCCTGGGGATGGCGCTTTTTCAGATCTGCTTTTTCAGTTCGCTGCGATTGACCGGGGTTGCGATCGGAACCATGGTCGCCGTCGGGAGCGCACCCATTGCGGCCGGCATCTTCGGGAGGATCTTCTACGGAGAGCGCCTGACGCTGCGCTGGGGCATCGCGACGCTGCTCGCGGTCGCCGGGTGTTGTCTGCTGTCGCTTTCCGGAGGCGCGATGAAGGCCGATTTCCGGGGCATTCTCCTCGCGGCCCTCGCGTCCGTCTGCTACGCTCTCTGCGGGATCGGAATCAAGGGGATCGGCCGCGTTCGCCCTTCCGAGGACGCGGCGATAGCGGCGCTTGCCCTTGGAGCGCTCGTCCTTTCGCCGTTTCTTTTCACGTCGGACATGTCGTGGATTGTTTCGGCCCGTGGGGCCGGAGTCGCATTTCATATGGGAGCCATCGCCACGGCCCTGCCATATTCGCTTTTCAGCTGGGGGCTTCAGTTCACCCCCATGAGCAAGGCCTATACGCTGACCCTTACGGAGCCCCTGACAGCGTTTCTGCTCGGCGTTCTCTTTCTGGGAGAACCGATGTCGTTTACGAGCGCCTGCGGCGTTGCGCTTCTGCTCGCGGGACTCCTGTGTCTGTCCGTCCATAAGAAGTGAACCCGAAAAAGAGGTGATCGGATCCATGTCGGAATTTCGAATGGCGTCGTTCAACGTGAACTCGGTGCGAAGTCGTCTCCCTGTTCTTCGCCGGTGGCTCGAAGAATGTCCTCTGGATCTTCTCTGTCTTCAGGAGACGAAAGCCGTCGACGCGGATTTCCCGCTTGCGGATTTCGAGACGATGGGCTATCGAGCCGTATATCGCGGCGAAAAATCGTACAACGGCGTCGCGATTGTCAGCCGTATTCCGCTCGAAGACGTCGCCTTCGGACTCGGCGACGGGGAAACGCCGGACGGTGAGACGCGCGTCGTGCGGTGTCGCTGCCGCGGCGCGTATTTCGTCAACACGTATATTCCACAGGGCAAGGAGATCACTCTGCCCGATTACGGCGTGAAGTTGCGCTTTTTCGCGCGGCTGCGGGAATTGTTCGATCGGGAGTATTCGGGGAAGCCGGTCCTGTGGACGGGGGATCTGAACATCGCTCCGACGGATGCCGACGTGACACACCCGGAGAACAAGCGCACCCATGTGTGTTTCCACGAGGACGCGCAGGCGGCGTATCGGGATGTCCTTTCCTGGGGGTTCGTTGACGGCTTCCGGAAGCATCGCCCGGATCCGGGCGAATTCTCCTTTTTCGACTACCGTGTCAAGGGAGCGCTCGAACGGAATATCGGATGGCGCATCGATCATATCCTCGCCACGCCGGAACTCGCGGAATGCTCGCGCGACGCATTCATCGACCGGGAGCCGCGGGCCTGGGAGCGCCCCTCGGATCATACGCCCGTCGTCGGCGTGTTCGACCTTTGAGCAACGCGCCGGGGGAAGAGCGCAGATGGCATCCTCCCCCGGCGTCTTCTCCTTCGTTATGGGCGTCGCGCCCGTTGCAGAAGGGGAGCGAGCGCTTCCGGCCCCACGCCGAGTTCTTCCGAGAGGTACTTCGTCTCCACGGCGCTGAGTTCGACCGTTGCGGTCGCCGGCCTGTTCTTCAAGGCGTTGTGAAGATACGAAACCCGTAGGTCGTCGAGCGAAAGATCGCGTGCGCGGATCATGGACGGGTGCGCCGGAATAACGATGTTCTTTCCGGGAACCTGGTCCTTCGGATCGCCCCGCCTGATTTCGACGCCGTTCTCGCGTGCGAAGGTCAGCTGCGCGGTCACATGT
>CALMZW010000323.1 GCA_937870605.1 uncultured Synergistaceae bacterium | reverse complement strand
AAATGCGGACGTCCGGACCGCCCGCGCGATGTCAGCCAGAGCCGGATGAACGCCGCCACTGACGTCGCGTACTGCCGCACGCCGAGATACGACTTGACGTCCTTCTGTTCCGTCGCGCGGCTGTACCCCGTCTCGACCGGATCGATGAAGACCAGGTCGGTCACGTCGAGAAGACTCGACGCGTTATCGACGAGGTCGAACGGCGGTTCGGCGCGGGCGCTTCCGCCGTCGCCGAAAGCCAGCGTTTTCGGGCCGAACGCCCCGAGGTGCAGCAAAAGAGCGGCCGACCCGGGGCCGCCGTTGAATGCGAAGGTCACGGGACGCTCGCGCTGCGCCGGGACGTCGTCCGTGCGCTCGTAGGAGACGTAGAAGACGCTCGCCTTTTCTTTCTCGTCCTCGCCGAACAGGGGCATGAACCCCGCCGTCGCCTCGTAGGAGACGATCCGCCCCCCGATATCCGAACTCAGGAGCACCCGGGATTCCCTCGCGGGAACGGAAACGACGGCAGGCGTCCTTTGCTCCGCCGCCTTCGCGTCTTTCGAGACGACACCGGTGTCCGCGGCGAATGCAGGGAACGTCAGCGCCGCGAGCGCGATGCAGGACAGACAGAGGAAAAGCCGTTTCTTCCCTGCGAAAGGCTTCATCCGCGGATTTCCCTGATGGGTTCGGCGTAGGCCACTTCGGAATCCCACGGGAACAGAATCCATGTGTCCTGGCTCACTTCGGTGATGAACGTGTCCACAAAGGGACGCCCTTCCGGCTTCGCGTAGACGGTGGCGAAGTGCGCCTTCGGAAGCATCTGCCGGACGAACCGCGCGGTCTTCCCCGTATCGACGAGGTCGTCGACGATGAGCCAGTCTTCCGCGGCGCCTTCGGGGTTCGTTTCCTTCAGAAGGCACAGCTCCCCCTGGTTGCGGACGTTGTAGCTCGAAACGCAGACCGTGTCGACGAGACGGATTTCGAGTTCCCGCGCGATGATCGCGGCGGGGACGAGCCCCCCTCTCGTCACGGCGACGATGCGGCTCCACGGACGCATCTCGACGAGCCTCCATGCAAGCGCCTTGCTGTCCCGGTGGACCTGATCCCACGTCACCGGGTAGGTCCGGCGAAAACGTTCGTTTCCGGTTGCGGCTGACATATACCCTTCCCCCTTGAAACATCGAGTGCATTTCCTTCCCCGGAGATCCAGACATTTCTCCGGAGGTTATGTATAATTATAGCCAGTCTTTGCGGCGTTTCGGATGTTTCTCGATTTTTTTCTATTTACGAAGGGGGTCGGCAGAGTGAGGAAAAAGGCTTTGCTTCTTGCATTGGCGGCGGTTTTGGTGATGTGCGGCGCCGGATTCGCGTTTGACGCGGTCCCGGCGGACAAGCTCAAACCGGGGTTCGTCTATATCGGTCCCGTGGGAGACGGCGGATGGACCTTCATGCACGACAAGGGACGCGAAGAGATGGAAAAAGCGTTCCCCGGCGTGAAATCGAGCTTCGTGGAGTCGGTTCCGGAAGGCCCGGATTCCCTGCGCGTCATGGAAACCTTCATCCGCAACGGATCGAAGGTCATCTTCGCGACATCGTTCGGCTACATGGATTTCGTTCAGGAAGCGGCGAAGAAGCACCCTGACGTCATGTTCCTCCACTGCTCCGGCTACAAACGGGCCGACAACGTCGGAACGTACTTCGGACGCATGTACCAGGCCCGGTACCTTTCGGGACTCGTGGCGGGCAAGATGACGAAGAAGAACGTCATCGGCTACGTGGCGGCCCATCCGATCCCTGAAGTCATCCGAATGATCAACGCGTTCACGATCGGCGTGAAGAAGGTCAACCCGAAGGCCGAAGTCCGCGTCGTGTGGCTCTTCTCCTGGTTCGATCCGGGCAAGGAGAAGGAAGCGACCAAGGCGCTCATCGACTCCGGAGCTGACCTGATCGCGATGCACGCAGACACGGGGGCCGCGCCGCAGGCCGCCGAAGAAGCGGGCGTGTACGTCATCGGCTACAACAACGACATGAGCAAGTTTGCGCCCACGAAGCATCTGACCGCTCCGATCTGGGACTGGGGCATGTTCTACAAGCACTATATCGGAGAGATGACCAAGGGAACGTGGAAGGCCGGAGACATCTGGTGGGGGCTGAAAGAGGGCGTCGTCGGACTCGCGCCGTTCGGCAAGGATGTTCCGGAAGACGCGAAGAAGCTCGTCGAGACGGAAAAAGCACGGATCGTGTCCGGCTCCTGGGATGTCTTCGCGGGACCGGTCAAGGATCAGAAGGGCGTCGAGAAGATCCCGCAGGGAAAGACCGCGACGGATGCGGAAATGCTCTCCATGAACTGGTTCGTCGAGGGCGTCAAGGGAGATATTCCCAAATAAACCGCAAATCTGTATGATAGGAACGGGTTTTCTCGGACGGGCGGGGATATCCCTCGCCCGTCCAACTTTTTTGTACAGAAGGGACATGCCGATGACCGACGACGCAGAGAACGCGTTACTCGTTGCCATGAAAGGCGTCACCAAGCGATTCACCGGGGTTGTCGCGAACGAAGACGTGGATTTCGACGTCCGCCCCGGCGAGGTGCATGCCCTGCTCGGCGAGAACGGGGCGGGAAAATCGACGCTCATGAATATCCTGTACGGCCTCTACCACCCCGACGAAGGAACGATCACGATACGGGGCGTCGCGAAGAACTTCTCGTCCCCCCGCGATGCGATCGCAGCGGGGATCGGGATGGTCCACCAGCATTTCATGCTTATCCCGAGCCAGAAGGTCTGGGAGAACATGATTCTCGGGCTGGACGACATCCCGGCGATCCTCCCCCGAAACGAGATCGTGCGCCGGATCACGGACCTTTCCGAACAGTACGGGCTCCGCGTGGATCCGATGGCCAACGTCTGGCAGCTCTCAATCGGCGAACAGCAGCGCGTCGCGATCCTCCAGATGCTGTTCCGCAAGGCGAATATTCTCATTCTGGACGAACCGACCGCCGTGCTCACGCCGCAGGAGGCGGAACGGCTTTTCAAAACCATTTCGCAGATGACGTCCGAAGGGCACGGCGTGGTCTTCATCTCGCACAAGCTGGACGAGGTCATGCGGATCACCGATCGCGTCACGATCCTCCGGAAGGGACACGTTGCGGGCCGCGTCGACACGAAGTCGACGTCGAGGGAACAGCTCGCGGAAATGATGATGGGCGAGCGGGTTCCGTTTTCCATCTCGAAACCCGCGATCGAACCCGGAAATCGGGTTCTCGAAGCCGAGCGGATCACCGTTCTCGGAGACAGGGGGTTCCCTGCGGTCAACCGCCTGACGCTGGACATCCGGGAGCACGAGATTCTCGGCCTTGCGGGCGTCGCGGGCAACGGACAACAGGAACTCTGCGAGGCCCTTTCCGGCTTGCGGAAGCTCGAATCCGGAAACGTCGTTCTCGACGGCGCCGCCATCTCGGGACTGGCCCCGCGAACCTTCATCGACCGCGGCATCCGCTACATCCCCGCCGACCGCAAAGGGACCGGTCTCGTCCCGAACATGAATGTCGAGGAAAATTCCATTCTCAAAAAATACTGGTCCCATCCGGTCGCCAGGGGATACCTGATCGACTGGAAACACGTCTTCGAGTTCGCCCGGTCGCTCGTCTCGCGGTACAGCGTCAGCACGCCGTCGCTGTACACTCCGGTCCGGAACCTCTCGGGCGGAAATCTGCAGAAGCTCATGCTCGGACGCGAACTCAGCGACTCTCCCAGGGTCGTCATCGCCATGCACCCCACCTGGGGACTGGACGTCTCCGCGACGCGCTTCGTCCGGGAACAGCTTCTCGAAGAGCGAAAGAACGGAGCCGCCGTCCTGCTCGTCTCGGAGGATCTCGACGAACTGCTTGCGCTGAGCGACCGCCTTGCGGTCATCTGCAAGGGAGAACTCATGGGAATCATCGGGGACCCCTCCGCCGTTACCCTTGAAACGATCGGGCTGATGATGGCCGGAACGCCCGTGGAATCCATCGCGAATAACACTGGAGGTCTTGAGCAATGCGGATAGGATCCCGCCCGTCTTCAGGATTCCTCTCATGGACCATCGAAAAGCGACTCGACGCGCCCCGCCGGCTCCAGTTCGCCATTCCCGCATTTTCGCTTGTCGCCGCCCTTGTGACAGGGGCCGTATTCCTCGCGTTGATGGGCGTCTCTCCGTTCGAGGCGTATTCCGCGATGTTCCGGGCCGCGTTCGGAGACGGGTACGGCATCAGCGAGACGCTCGTCAAGGCGATCCCGCTCTCGATGGCGGCGATCGCCGTCATGCTCTGCTTCACGATGCTCGTGTACAACATCGGGGCCGAGGGGCAGATCTTCATGGGCGCGATCGCGAGCGCGGCCGTCGTCCGCTACTTCCCGGTCGACAACGCCCCCGCGATGCTCCTGACGATGGCGGCGGCCGCCGGAATCGCCGGAGGCGTCTGGGCGGCCATGGCCGGATACCTCCGCGCGCGGTGGAACGTCAACGAGATCATCTCGACATTGATGCTGAACTACATCGCCATCCACCTGATGGATTATTTCGTGTACGGCCCCTGGCGGGATCCGGCGAGCCTCGGCTTTCCGATGACGGCGCCCTTCCCCGACGCCGCGCGCCTGCCGCTTCTCTTCGGAACGCGCATTCACATGGGACTGTTCGCGGCCGTCTTCCTGGCGATCCTCTTTCTCGTGCTGATCCGCTACACCCGATGGGGATACGAGATACGCGTCCTCGGGGAGAACCCGAAAGCCGCGGGATTCGCAGGAATCAATTACGTCCGGAACGTGATCCTCGTCATGTTCATTTCGGGCGCGATCGCCGGAATCGCCGGAATGTGCGAGGTCTCCGGCCTCCAGGGAAGGCTGCAGCACGGCTTTTCGGCGGGATACGGCTTCACCGCCATCATCGTCGCGTGGCTGTCGCGGCTCAACCCCATCGCGATCCTGTTCGTCTCGGTGCTCATCGGAGCGCTTCTCGTCGGAGGCGAAACGTTGCAGATCGTCATGCGCCTCCCCCTGTCCAGCACGCTGATCCTCCAGGGACTCATCCTTTTCTTTGTGCTCGGCGGAGAGATTTTCCGGACGTACCGGATTCGCTTCCGAAGGGAGGACGCGTAACCCCATGGAAATCATCATCCCGATCCTCGCCGCCGCCGTCCGGAGCGGAACGCCGATTCTCTACGCGACGCTCGGCGAGATCCTGACGGAAAAATCCGGGATCTCGAACCTCGGGCTGGAGGGCATCATGCTCGTCGGCGCCTTTACGGGGTTTTCCGTTTCGCTGTCGACCGGCAGTCCTCTGATCGGTCTCGCCGGAGCCTTCGCGGCGGGCGTGCTGATGTCCGCCATCCACGCGTTCATCTGCATCACGCTCAAGGGGAACCAGGTCGTCAGCGGCCTCGCGCTGACGATGTTCGGCACGGGCGCAAGCTCCCTCCTCGGAAGAAGCTACATCGGCGTGACGATCCCGGGACTCGCAAAGCTCCCGATACCCGTTCTGAGCGATATCCCGTATTTCGGTCCGATTCTGTTCAACCATGATCCGCTCATATACGCTTCCTGGGTTCTCGTGGGCTTTCTCTGCTGGTTTCTCGTCTCGACGCGGACGGGGCTGAATCTCCGCGCCGCGGGCGACAACCCGAGAGCCGCCGACGCAATGGGGCTGAGCGTATCGCGGATCCGCTACGCGGCGACGCTCATCGGCGGAGGAATCGTCGCCCTCGGCGGCGCCTACATGTCCATCGCGTACAACAAGATGTGGGCCGAGGCCATGACCGCCGGGCGCGGATGGATCGCCGTCGCGCTCGTCATCTTCGCGATCTGGAACCCGGGGCGCGCGATGCTCGGCGCGTACCTCTTCGGAGGCGTCGAGGCCTTCCAACTGCGCCTCCAGGCGACCGGGACGAGCATACCGGCCCCGCTGCTGATGATGCTTCCCTATATCACGACGATCCTCGTCCTCTTCATCATTTCCGTGAAGAAGGGCCGGGGGCTGATCTTCGGCGCTCCCGCTTCGCTCGGGATTCCGTTCTTCCGCGAGGAACGGGACTAGAACCGCATTCCCGCCGGATATCGGGATACGACGACAGCGAAGGGGGCTCCCGAAGTCCGTCAGGGAGCCCCCTTGTGCATACTTCTGACGTCCGTACGCACAGCCTTCGTTATTCGTCCGGATTCCTCCACGCGAATCGCGGGGCGGCCGGGCCGTAGAAGGCGTTCGCCGCGCCCGAGAGCAGCGCCCAGTTCTGGTTGCCGAAGTCGAAATGCCACCACTCGTCCGGGTAGTTCGTAAAGCCTTCCTCCCGCATGACTGCGTGCAGCATCCTTCGGTTTCGCAGGACGGTCAGTTCACGCGCCGAGAGGGTTTCGCCGGCTTCGAGCCGGTTTTCCAGCCAGCGCGATTCCGAACGCCCGGAGGTTTCGTCGAACTCGGCGCCCATGTCGAGCATCACGCCGTCAGGATCCACAATCGTGCAGTCCACCGCTCCGCCCGTGAGGTGCGGCGAGGGGCGGGCGGGGTCCTTCGAGGGAAGCGCGACGAATTTTGACGCCATCCCCCGGAGGTCTTCCTCCGAAGCGTTCTGGTGTTCGGCGCGAAGCCGTTCAACGTACGCATTGAAAAGTCCCCGCTGAAGGCTGACGGGGCGCCATCCGTCGAGAAGAACCATTCGATATCCCGTCGGCAGACGCCGGGCCGCGGCGACAAATCTCCGGAAGACTCCCTCGCGGAGATATGCCTCAGGAAGGGCCCCCTCGATGCCTTCGAGGTAATACTGCTGCAACACTACGACTCGTTCCGGGCAAAGGCACGCGGGAACGACCGGTTCGCCGTTTTCGACGATCGGAACCGAACGCGACCGTCCCCACGAGAAGTCATATCGTTTTACGGGTTCGTCGTACACCTTCTTTTCCTCCTAGAGACCGAGAAGCCTCGGAATGAACGTCGACAGGGGCGGGAAAAGGATGATCACGAGAAGCGCGAGCATCGACACCCCAATGAAGGGCCAGATATGGATGAAGACATCGGACAGTTTGACCTTGCCGACCGCCGCGACGATGTAGTTGCAGGCCCCCATCGGCGGCGTGATCAGGGCGATCGTGACGTTGAGCGTCATGACGATCCCGAAGTGCAGCGGATCCACGCCGGCCTTGACGGCGAGCGGAAAAAAGATCGGCGTCAGAAGCGTCAGCGTCGACACTTCTTCCATGAACATTCCGATCGGGAAGATGATCGCCGAGAGAACGAGCATGAGCACGAGCGGACTCTTGACGACGCCGCTCTGCGTGAGAAAGATCGCGAATCTCTGCGGCACCTGGTCCCACTTGAGAAGCCATCCGATGACCGTCGCCGCGCCCATGATGAGGAAGATGGAGCTTGTGAGCCGGACCGTTTCGTACAGCGACTCGCCGAGCGCTCTCATCGTCAGCTCGCGGGTGAAGAAGAGGCCCGCGAAAAGGCAGTAGGCGCACGCAAGGGCTCCCGATTCCGTCGGCGTCACCACGCCGGTTATGATGCCGCCGATGATGATGACAGGCGCGAGAAGCGCGCTGGCGGATTTTCTGACAATCTCTCCCGCCTGCGCGCGAACGGTCTTCGCGTCGAGGACGGGCATGTGGTGCTTCTTGGAGTAGACGTAGTTCATGGCCATGAAGGCGCCCCCGAGAACGAATCCCGGAAGAATGCCGGCCGCGAAGAGGCCGCCGATGGAGGTGTTCGTCATAGAGGCATAGATGATCATGAAAATGCTCGGCGGGATGATCGGCCCGATCAGCGAACTGCTGGCCGTCAGCCCGGCGGCGTACGAAGGGGAAAAGCCATCCTTGACCATCGCCGGGATCAGAATCGATCCGAGCGCCGAGGCGTCGGCGGCCGCAGAGCCGTTCACGACCGCCAGGATGATCCCGGCCACGACGTTCACATACCCCAGTCCGCCGCGAACGGAGCCGACAAGCAGACGGCTGAAGTCCATGAGACGATCGGTCAGACCGGCGCGGTTCATCAGAATTCCCGTCAGGATGAAGAACGGGATGGCCATGAGGGAGAAGACGTCCATTCCGCCGTAGAACTGCTGCGCGAGCACCCGGATAAGAGACCAGTCGCCCAGACTCGCTATGCCGATAAGCGCCGTGGACAGGAGCGAGAGATACAGAGGCAGTCCCAGAAACATCAGGATGAAGAAAGAAATCAGCATTATCTGGCCCATATCAGGCTGAGGCCTCCTTTCCGGTGTCCACATCCCCGGACGAACCCGCGGGAAGATGCGTCAGCACGACAGCCGCGAGCAACAGGACAAGTCCGACCGGGAGCGACAGGAGCGGCAGCGTCTTCGGGATGTTGAGCGCCATCGTCTGCATGTGCCACATGCCGATGGCGTTCGTCGTTCCGAGGTAGATCATGAGGCCAAGCATCCCCGCCGAAATGAAGAGCCGTACAAAAGAAGCCAGTTTCCGCAGGGGCGCAGGAAACTTCTTGACGACGAAGTCTATGGCCATGTGATCTCCGCGCAGAAACGCGCCGGTCGCGCCGAGCATGACCATCCATAAAAGCGAAAACCGGGCGACCTCTTCCGACCAGATCATGGAGCTTCCAAGGAAATATCTCTGATAGACGCCAAGCAGGATATCCGCGATCATAAGAACGAGGAACGCCCCGGCGCTCCAGGCGCTGAGGCGTTCCAGTCTTGCGATCCAGACGGATATCCCGGTTTTTCGGGAACTATCCGTCATCGTTCTATTTTCCCTTCGCCTTTTCGTTCGACGCCTTCGCGCTCTCGAGGGCGAGATCGAGCCACTCCTTGGACATCTTGCTCTTGAGCCATTCGACATACGCCGGCTGTCCGACCTTGCGGAAGGATTCCATTTCCTCGGGGTTCGGGGCGTAGGCCTTCATTCCCTTGTCCACAAGGAACTTGACATCCTCGGAATCCTGCTTTTCCATGGCTTCGCGGTTCAGTGCGTTCGCCTTTTTCGCGGCATCGGCGATGACCTTCTTCATCTCGGGAGAGAATCCGTTCCACATGTCGCCGTTCGCGACGAGGAACTGGTCGGAGTACTGGATGTTCGCAAGGGTCAGGTAGTTCTGCACTTCAAAAAGGCTTCCCATCTTGATGTACATCGCGGGGTTCATCTGGCCGTTCACGACGCCGGTCTTGAGCGCCATGTACAGCTCGGTCCACGGAATGGGGGTTCCGCTGGCGCCGAAGGACTTGTAGAGCGTGACCTGGCCTTCGTCCATTCCGCGGAACTTCAGGCCTTTGAAGTCATCGGCTTTCTTGATTTCCCGCACGTTGTTCGTGAACGCGAGGAACCCGCCCTCTTCGATCGCTTCGAGCAGGACGACGCTGCTTCTCTTCTGGAACTCTTCCTTCGCCTTCGCCCAGTAGGTTCCCTCGTCGAAGAAGATGTGCGCCGCCTTGTAGCTGTCGAACATGAACGGGACGGCCGAAGCG
>CALMZW010000322.1 GCA_937870605.1 uncultured Synergistaceae bacterium | reverse complement strand
GACGTTCACGGTCACGCCGAACGCGGGGTACGAAATCGCAAATGTCGTCGCGGACGGCATCCCCGTCGAAGCCGTAGGAACCTACACCTTCACGGACGTCCGCGCGAATCACACGATCGAGGCGACATTCACCGCGAATCCGACGCCGACACTAAAGCCGATCCCGAGCGCGACGCCGACACCTGCACCGAGCGCGACGCCGACGCCCGCCACGTCGCCCTACCCGACGCCCGATCCCGACATTCCGCTGCCGACGGTCACCCTGAAGCTGACGCTGCTTGCGGGCGGCGTGATCGTCCTCGGTCCCGTCGAGGTCACGGACCCGGACGCGATCGCCTCGCTCCTGTCGTCCGCGGCCCTGTGGGCGCAGTTGCTGGAGGCTGATCCGGACGCGATTCTCTCGGGAAACTACAACATGGATCTCGTGAAGTTCTTCTCGCTGCTCGCGAAGCTCGATGCAGGCGTTACAGACCTCACGCTGCTGCTCGACGTGACGATCGACGGCGCGCCCTCGGGATACGGCTCGCAGGTCTTCCTGCTGATGCGGACGTTCGACTCGGAGGGAAAGCCGACGGGGTATGTCGTCGTCCCGCAGAATGAGGGCGCAACCGTCTTCCGGAAGGCCGCGGGCGCGGAGACGTGGCGGGTTACGGTCAGCGACGGAGGAAACACGGACGGAGACGGCAAACAGGACGGATACGTCGCGCCGCAGATCGCCGCGGTCGTCGCCGTCTTCCCGCTCGCCGCGACCGTCACGCCGACGGCGGGAAGCACCGGAAGCGGCGGCGGATGCACGCTGCCCGCGTTGCCCGGCGCTGCGTCCGGCGTCTTCCTGGCGGCGCTCCTCCTGGCGCCCCTCCTGCTCGCGAGAAGGCGTTAGTGTCGGACGCGGCGACGCGTCGACACGCGCGGAAACGCGCGGACGGAACGGCGTTGCGGGCCGGGGGAGAGCGTCGCTCTCTCCCGGCTTTTTTTTTCGAGTTCCGCCCGTCATTGTGGCGCCTCTGCGAGCCGGCGCGTCCCGCACGGGAAAACGCCGACAAAGCGTGCGGGGGAAACGAGAAAAACGGGAGGAGACGAAGAGTCTTTTTCATCTCGCCGATCCCTGAGTGATGCTGTAATATTCGTGTTTTTATTGACAAATAAAGACGCATCTGCGAGGATACAACCTATTTAATCAGTCAGCACGCTGCTGTGGCGACGAAAGAGTTCCCGGGTGCATTCATCCCGGGTGGGAGCACCATGAATCCGGTTTCCCGAGGGGGGTCCCGATATGGCAGGCGGCGCGGAGAACGACAGGAACTATCGTTTCGAGGACATCGAAATCGACCCGCGTTTCCGGACGTGCGAGTCCGAGATGAAGCTCACGTTCGGAGTGTGGATCGCGTATATGATCATCAGCGTCGGGCTCTGCTATTTTCTCGGGAGGGGCGACCCCGCGAACTATGCGTATCTCTGGGGCGTCCCGCTGTGGATGGCGATCGGGGCCTGGCTGACGACGGCCGTCTTCTTCGTGGTCGTCGTGTTCATCTCCCTCTTCGTCTTCAGGAACATGGATATCACGAAGTGAGCGGGGGGCGACGCGCATGGAACTGAACGTTTCGGGAAACGCGCGGCTTGTGGTCATCGCCACGTTTTTCGTCTATACGGCCGGTATGCTCCTGATCGGCTGGCTTGCGAAGAAGAACATGGACAGGGTCGCCATCAACAAATACATCGACGAGTTCTATACGGGCGGGCGCGGCATGGGCGCCATTGTCGTCGCGATGATGATCGCGGCGGGGCTGTGCAGTGCGGGGACGTTTCTCGGCGGCCCCGGCCTCGGGTACAAACTCGGCGCGACGTGGGTCGTCGTCGCGGGCGCCCAGAATTTCATGACGTTCATCGTCCTGGGCGAAGTCGGCAAGAAGATCGGCATCGTGGCGCGGCGCATCGGCGCGCAGTCGATCTTCGGACTGCTGCTTCACCGCTATAACCGGAACAAACTGATCGGCATCTTCGGCGTCGTCAGCATCGTCTGCTTCATGGGGAGCTACGTCGTGGCCCAGATCGTCGGCGGGGCGAGGCTCTTCGAGACGATGACCGGAATGTCCTATGAACTCGGGCTCGTGCTGTTTTCGGGCGTCGTCCTGGCCGTCGTCGCGATGGGCGGCATCAAGGGCGTCGCGATCGCGATCGTCTTCCAGGGGGTCGTCATGACCGTCGCGGTGCTCGCGCTCACGGCGGGGGCGCTCGTCCACGCGGGGCCGCTCGAAACGGCGATCCGCGGCATCGGGAAGGTCGATCCGAAGCTGCTGAATCCGTGGACCTGGTCCGTCGCGTACCACATGTCCATGTGGCTCAATTTCGGCTTCGTCATCATCGGCATCCCGCACGCGACGATGGGCGCCCTGACGTATAAGGATACGAGGGCGATGCACCGGGCCATCGTTCTCGGCGCGGTCTTCGTCGTCCTCTGGACCATGACGCTGCCCTACCTCGGCGTCCTGGCCAAGGCGGTCATTCCGGACCTGAAGGTCGCCGACCACGCGGTTCCGGCGCTCGCCATGATCGTTCTTCCCCCGTGGCTCGCGGGCGTCACGCTGGCGGGCGTCGCGGGGGCGATCCAGTCGACCGTCGGCGCGATGATCATCGTCATCACGTCGAGCCTCATCAAAGAGGCCTACCAGTCGTTCTTCAACCCGAACGCCTCGTCGGAGCACCTCAAGAAGGTCAACCTGTGGGTCACGATCATCGTGTGTCTCGCGATTTTCGCGGCGTCCGTGAAGCCGCCGCACGCGCTGCAATACCTCATCATCTTCTCGATCGGCGGGCTGGCGTCGTCCTTCTTCTGGCCGATCCTTCTCGGGCTCTACTGGATGCGCTGCAACGAATACGGCGCGGCCGCAGGAATGATCGGGGGACTGGCGACCTACATCCTGGGCGCGGGGAAGTACCTCCCGATCACGTTCGGAATGCACGCGATCGTCACGGCGCTGGTCGTCTCGCTCGCGCTGACGGTCGGCGTGAGCTGCGTCACGCCGAAGACGCCGCGCGGCATCATCGAGACGTGGTTCGGCCTGGGCAAGGCCTGATTTCGGAACGGGAAGGAGCGTATGGAGACATGTCGAAGCGGTACGATCTCATCATCAAAAACGCGCGGGTGTATGACGGAAGCGGCAGGCCGTGGTTCGACTCCGACATAGCGGTTGTCGACGGATTCATCGCCGGAATCGGCAAGACGGACGCGTCCGACGCGGAAACGTGCGTCGACGCCGGGGGGCGGGCCGTCGCCCCGGGGTTCGTCGACCCGCACTGTCATTCGGACTGCAACTGCACGACGGTCAACGATACGGACGGAAAGATCATCCAGGGCGTGACGACGGAGGTAGGGGGCAATTGCGGGCTCTCGCTCTCCCCGGTCGATCCGGAACGGCTCGACCTGCTCCGGGACTACCTCAAGCCGTTCATCCCGAAGGAGGCGATGCCCGACTTCGCCTGGACGCACGCGGGCGAGATCATGGACATCGTCGACCGGAACGGCCATTCGACGGACCTGGCCTTCCTCGCCGCGCAGGGAACGATCCGGATCGCGGTCATGGGCTTCGACGACCGGAAGCCGACGGAAGCGGAACTCGAACGCATGAAGGCGCTGCTCGCCCGGGAGCTCGAGGACGGATGCGTCGGCCTGTCGACCGGCCTCATCTATCCGCCCGGATGCTATACGGACACGGCGGAGCTCGTGGAGCTCTGCAAGGTCGCGGCCCGGTACGGCGGCGTCTACGCGACGCACATGCGCGGCGAATCGGCGGAAATCATCACGTCCGTCGAAGAAGCCATCCGCACGGCGGAGGAGAGCGGCTGCCGGCTCGAGATTTCGCACCACAAGATCATCAACCGATACGAGGGACTTTCCGCGAAGACGCTCGGCATGATGGAAGAAGCGCGATGCCGCGGCGTCGACGTGACGTGCGACGTGTACCCGTATTCGGCCGGTTCGACGCTGATCAGCGTCGTGCTTCCGGCGTGGGCGAAGGAGGGCGGCGTCGAAAAAATGCTCGCCAGGCTCGCGGTTCCGGAGGATCGCGAACGGATCAAGGCGGAGTTTCTCCGGGACATTCCGGGGTGGGACAACTTCATCAAGGCCGCTTCCTACGACAAGATTCTCATCTGTTCCTGCATGACGGACCATTCGATGGAGGGCAAGACGGTTCAGGCGATCGCCGACGAACGCGGGATCCCCGCGCCCGACGCGATTCTCGACATCATGCTGTCCGAGCGGGCCGAGGTCACGATCGTCATCGATTCGCAATCACCGTCCGACAACCGGCGCATCATCGCGCACGAGCTGTCGATGATCGGTTCCGATTCCCTGCCGTCGTCGTTCAGCGGAAAGCTGGCATACGGCAAGCCGCATCCGCGCTGTTTCGGGACCTACCCGCGCGTCCTCGGGTATTTCGTGCGCGAGGAGGGGCTGCTGAAGCTCGAAAAAGCGATATGGAAGATGAGCGGTTTCCCGGCGCAGCGCTTCGGACTTGCGGACCGGGGCCTGATCAAGGCCGGTCTGATCGGGGACTTCGTGATCTTCGACCCCGCGACCGTCGGCGGATCGGCGGACTACGTGAACCCGCGCCGGGCGCCGACCGGCATCGATTACGTCATCAAGAACGGCGTCGTCGTCGTCGAGGACGGGCGGTTCCTCGGAAAGACGCTCGGAAAGAGCGTCCGGAGGTTCGGAAGCCGCCCCCGGTAAAGGGACGCCCGCGATCCCAGCGCGTCGCCGAATCACGAAGAAGCCCCGGGAGATTCTTCCCGGGGCTTCTTCGTGCGCTCCCTTCGTTCCCCCCGAAGAGATTCTGCGAAATTCGGCGGCGATTCATTGACGCCGCTCTCTCTTGTATGCTAGTATGGCGTAAATAATTCTATACAATCAATCAGCGACGATTCAAAGGGGGGATCTCCCGGGCGTCCGAGCGAACGTGGTTCCGTTTTCTTCCGAAGGGTTCCGTGCGCATCGTGTTTTTCGTCAGAACATCACACAATCACGAAGGGAAGTGCCGGATTACTATGAGAAGAACCGCCGGAATAGCACTGTGCATCGCTCTGTGTTTCGCTGCGCTGTTCGCGTCCTCCGCGTTGGCCGCCGATCAGTTCGTGCTCCGCATCGGCATGGTCGTTTCGGACAAGGATCCGATGTTCGAGGGGTCCATGGCGCTCAAGAAGGCCGTCGAGGAGAAGTCGGGCGGCAGACTCAAGATCGAGGTCTATCCGAGCTCCCAGCTCGGCGGAACCGACGACCTCCAGGAGCAGGCGAAGATGGGCGCCAATGTCGCGGTCATCACGGACGCGGGCCGGATGGCGAGCCTCGTGAAGGAAGTCGGAATCCTCGGCGCGCCCTATATCGCGGACAACTACGAACAGGCGCGGAAGATCGCGACCTCGGACCTTGCGAAGGACTGGTCGACGAAGCTCGAAGCGTTCGGCTACAAGATCCTCGCGTTCAACTGGTTCCAGGGAACCCGCCATTTCCTCACGAACAAGCCGATCAAGACGCCCGCGGACCTCAAGGGCCTGCGCATCCGCACGCCCGGCTCCCCCGTGTGGCGCGAGACGGTCGCCGCGATGGGCGGCACGCCGACCGACCTGCCCTGGTCCGAGGTCTACCCCGGACTCCAGCAGAAGGTCATCGACGGCTGCGAGGCGCAGTATCCCGCGGTCGTGGGCGCGCACCTCGAAGAGGTCGTCAAGTATGTGACCAAGACCGGACATTTCCAGCTGCTCACCTGCATGGTCGTGGGCAAGAAGTTCTTCGACTCCCTTCCCGCGGATCTCCAGAAGATGCTCGAAGAAGAATCCGTGAAGGCCGGAGACTACGCCTCGAAGCTCACGCTGGACGGCATCCCCAAGTACGAAGAGACGATGAAGAAGGCCGGCGTCAACGTGGTCGAGATCGACACGACGCCGTTCAAACAGGCCACCGAAGCGGTCTACGAGAAGCTCGGCTATAAGGATCTCCGCGAGCAGGTCCGGAAGATCCTGGCGAAGTAGCGCGAAAACCGACGAGGCGTCCCGGCGGTTGCGCGGGGCGCCTCAGTCTTCATGCGGAAGGGAACTCCATCCCCTTTCGCACGTTATTCCGGAAGGGGAGGAACGCATGTCCTCACTGAACGCCTGGCTCATCCGCATCGAAGAGACGGCGGCGCGCGTGCTGCTCGCGGCGATCGTCGTTCTCGTCTTTCTCGCGGCGCTCACGCGCTGGTTCGACTACCCGATCATCTGGTCGATCGACATCGCCCAGCTCTTTTTCGGCTGGATCTGCTTTCTTGGCGCCGACACGGCGTTGCGGCAGGGCCGTCACATCGGGATGGACGTCCTCATCCGCCTGTTCCCGGTCCGTTTCCAGCGTACCGTCGGCTTTTTCCTGGACATCCTGTCAATCGTCTTTCTCGTCATCGTGACCTACTACGGGTTCAAGCTCTCGATCATCAACTGGGAGCGGCGTTTCAACACGATCGAGGTCAGCTACTCGCTCGCGACGCTGAGCGTTCCGGTCGGCTGTCTGCTGATGCTCCGCACGATGGTCTCCCGGATGATGTTCGCGCGAAGCGAAGCGCCGGCCCCGGTCGACGACTCGGGCGAGCGGCCCGCGGGAAGCTGGTGACGCGCGATGCTCGCGATGGGAATCGTCTTCACGCTGTTGCTCCTCGCCGGAATGCCGATCGCGTTCACGATCGGGATCTCCGGGATCGTCTTTTTCGTCGTCGAACCCTTCATGCCCTTTGAAGTGGCCGTCCAGAAGATGATCAGTTCGACGCAATCGTTTCCGCTGCTGGCCGTGCCGTTCTTCGTAATGGCGGGCAACCTCATGAACGCGACCGGGATCACGACGCGCCTGATCCGCTTCGCGCACGTCCTGACCGGGCACATGGTCGGCGGGCTCGCGCAGGTCAGCGTCGTCCTGAGCACGCTCATGGGCGGAATCTCGGGCTCGGCCGTCGCGGACGCCGCGATGGAGTCGAGGCTGCTCGGCCCTTCGATGCTCAAGGCCGGGTACTCGAAGGGCTACGCGGCCGCCGTCATCGCGCTGACATCGCTGATCACCGCGACGATCCCGCCGAGCATCGGCTTCATCCTCTACGGCTTCGTCGGCGAAGTCTCGATCGGGCGGCTCTTCATCGCCGGGATCATCCCCGGCCTGCTCATGATGCTGATCCTGATGGTCACGTCGTACTTCACGGCGAAGCGCCGCGGCTACGGCTCGGCGCGTCCGACCCGCGCGACCGGCGCGGAGGTGTGGACGGAACTCAAGTCGAGCTACCTCGCGCTGCTCTTCCCGCTCATCCTGATCGTGGGAATCCGCTTCGGCCTCTTCACGCCGTCCGAGGCGGGGGCCTTCGCGGTCGTCTACGCGTTCGTCATCGGAAAATTCGTCTACAAGGAACTGACCTGGGCGACGCTCCGCGACGTCCTGAACCAGACGGTCATCGACAACGGCGTCATCATGTTCATTATCACCTGTTCGGGAATCTTCGGGTATGCTATCGTATACAACCGGTTGCCCCAGGCGCTCGCGATGCTGCTTACGGGGATCACGCAGAACCCGTCCCTGCTGCTGCTCATGATCCTGAGCTTCCTGTTCGTCGCCGGGATGTTCATGGAGGCGACCGTCAACACGCTGCTGCTCACGCCGATCTTCCTTCCGATCATGCGGTCGGCCGGGGTCGACCCGGTCCACTTCGGCGTGCTCATGATGACGATGGTCACGATGGGAGGGATGACGCCGCCGGTCGGCGTCGCTATGTACACAACCTGTTCGCTTCTTGACTGTCCCACGGGGGAATACGTCCGGGACTCGATCCCGTTCGTCGTCGCGATTCTGATCGAAGTCGCGATCCTGGCGTTCTTCCCGTCGATTTCGCTGTTCCTGCCGAATCTCGTCTATGGCGGGTAGAGAGGGGGCCGATCCGCGGATGAACGGGCTCGTCTCCGTCCCCCGCGAAAACGGGGAAACCGCGAGCGGCTGGGTCTACAGGACGCTGCTCCACAATCTGGTCGGGCTCGTGCTTTCGCCGGGGATGCCCGTCTCGGAAAAGACCATCGGGGATTCGCTCGGCCTGAGCCGGACGCCGGTCCGCGAAGCGTTCATCCGCCTGAACCGCGACCACTTCATCGACATCCTGCCGCAGAAGGGGAGCTACGTGTCGAAGATCGACCCGGTCTTCATCGAGGAGGCCCGCTTTCTGCGCCTCTGCGTCGAGAAGGAGGTCATCGCGCGCGCGTGCGTCTCCTTTTGCCCCGAGACGATGATCTCCCTGCGCGCGAACCTTCAGAAACAGGATCTCGCCGTGCTCAACGGCGACCCGCAGAAGTTCATGGATCTCGACGACGAGTTCCACTTCCTGATCCTCCGGGGCGTGGGTCGCGAGACGATCTGGCGGCTGATCCGGGCGACCAGCGTCCACTTCGACCGGATCCGGCTGCTCAACCTCACGCGGCGGGCCGACTGGGACGAGATCGTGAGCCGGCATCGCGGCATCGCGGACGCGATCGAACGCCATGACGGGAGTTCGGCCGTATCGGATATCGAACATCACCTGAGCAACGTGCTCGACGACATCGAGCAGCTCAAGGGGCTGTTCCCGGACTATTTCGCATGAAGCTGTGGAAAGGGGCGCTGCCCGCATGAAGCTCGGAATGGTTTTCTACCGGCACCAGGCGACGGAGGAGTACCTGCGCTACGCGAGGCAGCTCGGCTGCACGCACGTCGTTTTGCACCTCACGGACTACTTCCATAAGGAAAACGCGGCGCAGGGGACCGACAACCAGCCCGTCGGCGACCGCGACGGATGGGGCGTCACCCGGAACCGGACCGTCTGGACGACGGACGAACTCTTCGCGATCAAGAAGACGGTCGAAGACGCCGGACTCGTCTGGGAGGCGATCGAGAACTTCGACCCCGGCTTCTGGTACGACGTTCTGCTCGACGGACCGGAGCGCGACGCGCAGATGGAGGGGCTCAAAACCCTCATCCGGAACATGGGCGAAGCCGGAATCCCCGTCATGGGCTACAACTTCAGCCTGGCGGGCGTCGCAGGGCGGACGACCGGACCGCAGGGGCGCGGCGGCGCCGAGACGGTCATCATCGACGGACGCACCGACGAGCCGCCCATTCCGCGCGGCATGGTCTGGAACATGATCTACGACCCCGAGAACTTCGGAAAGGGCGTTCTGCCTCCGACGACCTCCGAACAGCTCTGGGACCGCTTCGCGCGGTTCCTGAAGGAAATCGTCCCGGTCGCGGAGCGCGCGGGCGTCGCGATGGCGCTCCACCCCGACGATCCCCCATTCGACACGGTCCGCGGAACGCCGCGCCTCGTGTACCGGATTCCGCTCTACCAGAAGGTTCTCGACATCGTCCCGAGCGCGTCGAACGGCATCGAGTGCTGCGTGGGCACGCTCGGCGAAATGGAGGGCGGCGACGACCTCTATGCGTGGCTCGCGAAGTACGCGGCCGAAGGCGCGATCAAGTACGTCCACCTGCGCAACATCCGCGGAAAGGTGCCGCACTTCGTGGAGACGTTCCT